>JBFIDU010000139.1:0-4968 GCA_041603755.1 Methylophilaceae bacterium | reverse complement strand
TGAATGTTTGCTCATTGATATTACCCTTTTCTATCCTGCCATTAACTCATCAAATTTTACTTTTTTATCTTTCACTTGTGCTTTTTCAAGTACCCATTTAACCACATTTGCTTCAGTTGCAAGTGCAGATGGCTCATCAAGACGTTTCACGTCAGCATAATACCAATCAATCATTTGTTGCGGTTGCTCATAGTTTTGTGCAAACGTCTCAACCATTGCTTTAATTTGGTCAGCTTCCGCATGTAGTTTCTCTGCATTAACCAATTGCGAGAGAATAAGTCGCAATGCAGTACTACGCTTGGCTTGCTCTTCGAACATTTCTGGCTTGAGTTGAATTGCTTTAGGATCCATACCGCGTTGCTGTAGGTTCTGTGCTGTCATTTGCATCATGCGGCTAATTTCTTCACCTACCAAAGCCTTTGGTAAATCAACGTTTGTTACATCAATCAAGCCTTGAAAGACTTGTTCTTTAACACGTGCATTAATGCGCTTCTCAACCTCTTGTTCAAGGCTTAATTTAATTTCGTCGCGCAATCTATTAACATCACCATCCGCCACACCTAAATTTTTGGCAAACTTTTCATCAACTTCAGGATATGCTGGTTCAGCTACATTGTTGTAAATTACTGTGTAATCAACTTTTTTTCCAGCCAATTGCTGTGGATTGTGATCTGCAGGATATTCAATCTGGAATGTTTTGGTGTCACCTACTTTGCCACCGGTTAACTCTTTATCAAAAGCTTCTATACGGCCAACCTCACCTAACACGATGTCCATGCCTTTGTTGTTGGTGCTTTCAACCTGTTCACCATCAATAGAAGCTGTCAGATCAATATTAATTCGGTCACCTTTTTTTGATGCACGTTTGACTGGCGAATAGCTAACACGTTGCTTGACCAATACATCAATTGTTTTATCAACATCCTTATCTGTCACACTTAGCACAGGCTTTTCTACTGTTACCTTGGTGATATCACCCACTTCGACTTCAGGAATAATTTCAAAAGTTGCTGTGTATTCAAGCTCAGTAGCAGCTTCCCCAAATGGCTTATGTTCAATACTCGGGTAGCCAGCGACTCTTAATTTATGCTCGACAACAGCATCACTAAAGCTGGTCTCTACCGCTTTAGAGAATACCTCGTCACGTGCTTGTGCGCCATATTGCTGACTGACCAAACTCATTGGTGCTTTACCCGGACGGAAACCTGCAAATTTTGCCGTACGAGAAATCTCTTTGAGACGTCTTTGTATGACGTTATCCAAGTCAGCCAGTGGTAAAGTGACTGTCATGCGTCTTTCGATATTGCTGATTGTTTCAACAGATACTGCCATGTTGCGATTCCTGATTAATTTTCTGTTCTAATTGATGAACGATATGTTCTAACGATTTTTGCTATAACAACCCAATGTTTAAAAGGGTTGGTGCGAAAGGAGAGACTCGAACTCTCACGCCTCGCGGCGCTGGAACCTAAATCCAGTGCGTCTACCAATTCCGCCACTCTCGCATTACTCATCACATTGAAATATCAATGTCATAAATACCAAAGGCGACATTGTATATCAATGACAACATCTGGCAAAGATTATTATGATAAAAAAATAACTATTTTTATTGCTTTAATGATTACGCCTGTTTTTTCATAAAATTAGTTCTTTTAATTTTACTTTTTTAACTATGCTCGTTAAAGTATTCGTGTGCGTTGACACTGTATTGTGGCAATATATAGCGTAATAACTATTTTTAAAGATCATAAAATGATGGAAAACACGAATCACTCAGCTGAAAACAACATGCTACGCTCTGAATTGGAGCTTCTCATGAAAGAACGTGAAATATTACTGGTGATAGCAGGTGCAGCAGCGGGCCTGATTGCTGAAATTAATACGAGCGATTTACCTATTCGCACAGTAGAAGCCGCTGACTTGCTTGCAACAACAATAAACAAACTCCCAGAAGAGTCTTTGCAAGATGCACTTAACGCTGTCCATGCAAGCATTGCAGCCTAGCTAGTTAGCAAATTCATTCGGGGGCTGAAGTTGCGTGAGTAGCTTGCATCATGCTGAATAAAATACAACATTTCGCTATTTTAATCCTGTGTCTATTCGCTTCAGGCTGTACGGTTACACCGGCTGAAAAACCATTAAACCTCAAATCAAGTGCTGATAATCTTGTAGCAAAAGATCCTACTAGCGCAACATTCAATACATTCTTAATCGAGCACGGATATGATCCATCAGAGCTTCCATTACAGAGATGGGATATTGACTCATTAACTTTATGCGCACTTTATTTTCATACGAAGCTTGACGTTGCTAAACAACAATTAGCACTTGCAAGACTTTCAGTACAAACCGCTGGGATCAGACAAGCGCCAACACTTAATGCAGACCTTGCACGCAGCAATCAAGCTAATGAAGACATAAGGCCATGGTCATACGGCTTGACTATAGACATCCCGATTGAAACTTACAATAAACGTGGTTTAAAAATTGAAAAGGCAGAAAAAAATGTTGCTATAGCCGAGATTGATTTGGCAGAGCTTGCATGGCAACTTCGCAGCCAGATAGCCGCTGATCTCACTACCCATCATCAAACTCAAGCTGAAATCAACCTATTAGAAGAAGAACTAGCAACACAAAACAACCTTGTTGAGATGCTGGAAAGAAGAGTTAATGTTGGCATGGCATCAAACACAGAACTAAGCACTGCGCGCTTACTTTCGCTAAAAGTGCAACATCAGCTTAAGAATAAAGTAGCTGAAATGCAAAGGATTAATGCACTATTAGCGGCTGATGTCGGCTTAACATCGGAAATGTTTTCGAAAATTAAAATCAAACCTCTATCTTTAACAGAAACATTATCACAGCAACAAGCGGCCTTAGAACAGGGATTGACGACGGAAGTATTAAGAGAACAGGCACTGTTGAATAGAATTGACCTAAGGCGTCGCATATTACAATATGCTGCTGCTGAGACTGAAATTAAGCTTCAAGCTGCAAAGCAAATGCCAGATATAACAATCAGCCCAGGTATACTATACGAATTTGGTGACAGAATATGGTCATTGGGCTTTTCCAGATTGTTAAATATGTTGCAAAAAAATACCGCGTTAATTGAAGAAGCCAAACAATTGCGTGCAGTTGAAGGTGCAGCCATTGAAAATTTACAAGCCGACATCATCGCAAGCGTAACCAATACCAAAATTCAATATGCCACAGCTAAGCAATCAACCGAGCAAGCTGCTCAGGCATTAGATAAACAAAACAGTATCGCAGCAAAAATGCAGCAGCAGTTTGATGCTGGTTTAATTGGGAAACTTGACTTAACAAGGTACAAATTAAATACAATCATCGCAAAACAGCAGCTTGTGACGTCTCAATTCGCACAATTGAACGCTGCTCATCAAATTGAGAACCTGATGCAGAAACCGCTTTACAGCAATTTTACGATGCCCTCTTTAACAACAAGTGAGCTTGAATAATGATCAATAAAAAATCTGCCATTATTATTGGATTGCAAGCTTTATTAATAGTCATTCTATTTTGGATGCTTGTTTTTTATGGAAAAGACGAATATGAAGACTTTCGAACTGAACAAGAAGAAGAAATTGAAAGCTTGGACCGTGTAGCGGAAAAAGAAGGTATCAGTATCGTTAGTCTTTCTCCTGCAGTGCAAAAGAATAGCGGTATCAGCTATGCCAAGGTCAAAGAGATGGCTTATCAGGATGAAATCAAGGGTTTTGGTATTGTCATGCCAATTGACACGCTGATTGAAGCTAAAACGATGCTGCTTAATTTAAATGCAGAACTCAGTGCATTAAAGGCGAATAATCAACAACATCAATCTCAATATGATCGACTAAAAACACTCAATGATGATGATAAAAATGTATCGGATCTTGCTGTTCAAGAAGCACTTGCTTTGGTCAATACAGACAAAGCAAACATCAATAGCAAATTATTAGAAATTGAGAATCTACAGGCAAATGCTAAGCTTAAGTGGGGAAGCTCCCTAGCCAATGCTGCGTTAAGTAATCAACCATCTTCCGTTTTAAAAAATCTACTAACAAGAAAAAACATGCTTATTCAGGTGAGCTTGCCATTTAATGTACCTGAACCAAAAATGGGTGATATCGTAAAAATTAGTCCGCTAAATGGTAAGCAGTTAATTAAAGCAGAATATATTTCTGTTGCAACACAAGCCGATAGTAATGGAGCAGGAAAAACGTTTTACTTTGTTGCACCAGCGAAGGATTTACGTTTAGGAATGCGGGTTAGGGTGGAGGCAAGTGCTGATAAAAACACCGTCAATAACGGCATTATCATCCCTAGCAGCGCTGTTGTTTGGTATGCAGGTACACCATGGGCTTACTTCAAAGAAGGTGACGATCAGTTTATTCGAAAACCAATTATGGCGGACAAAGAAGTTGATGCTGGTTGGTTTAATACTGGATTTGATGCTGAAAGTGAAGTCGTTGTAAGAGGAGCACAGCTATTACTTTCTGAAGAGTTCAAGTATCTAATAAAAAATGAAAACGATGATTAACGCAACAACAAACAATAGCTGCTGTTGGCAGACGCTATCACGTATCAAGGTAGCTGCATGATGATGTCAGCTATCGTCAAGTTTTCTATACGATTTTATGGCGTTATCATTGGACTTGCTATCCTTGTTGTCGTATATGGCATTTACAGTCTGACACGCAGCAATCTAGATGTTTTCCCAGAGTTTTCTCCAACGCAAATCATCATTCAAACAGAGTCCCCTGGTTTATCTGCTGAACTAGTTGAAAGCCTTGTGACGCAGCCAATAGAAACTGCAATTGCTGGGACAGTAGGCGTGACCGATATGCGATCACAATCTATTCCTGGTCTTTCTGTCGTAACAGTTATTTTTAATGAAGACACAGATATCTACCTGAACCGACAAGTTGTTGCTGAACGCCTTAACACACTAAGCAATCGCCT
>JBFIDU010000138.1:0-4982 GCA_041603755.1 Methylophilaceae bacterium | reverse complement strand
GTGTCTTTAAACTTAGGCTAGCAAAGAACAATTGCTTACGATATGGAAATTATTGGGAGAGAGCATGCTACAAACAAAAAACATTGAGAAATTAACGCGGACAAGTTTCGCAGAGCCTGCACTATCGTCATATAGCGAAGCATCGTATACTAACGGTGTTAAGCATAAAAAAGTAGACGAGCAAGGGAGTGCAATGGCTAATATGGTAAATGACCTGCCAGCAAATTCAAATCGTGAGCTTGATCAGTTACTAGTCGAGCGTGCGCAAGCAGGTGATAAGAAGGCATTTGGTTTGTTGGTGGATAAATATCACCGCAAACTAGCGCGCTTGCTTAGCCGCATGATTCGTGATCAAACTGAAGTTGAAGATGTTGTGCAAGAATCTTTTATTAAAGCATATCGTGCTTTGCATAACTTTAGAGGTGATAGTGCTTTTTATACATGGTTGTATCGAATAGGCATTAATACCGCAAAAAATTACTTGGTATCTTTGGGTAGAAAACCACAAGTGCTCAATGATGTGGAAATAGAAGATGCTGAAAATTTTGAAGGCGGGACAGATATGCGAGTAATGGAGACGCCAGAAACAGCGATGGCAACTAAACAAATTGCACAAACTGTTAATGACACTGTAGCTAGTCTGCCAGAAGATTTACGTACAGCAATTACTCTTCGCGAATTGGAAGGGCTAAGTTATGAACAAATTGCTGATATCATGCAATGTCCGATTGGCACGGTCCGCTCTCGAATTTTCAGGGCACGTGAGACTATCGCCGAAAAGCTTAGACCATTGCTAGATACGCCAGATCACAAACGCTGGTAAATGATGAAGTTTAGTAACTGTATTGTTAACTAGTTGGTTTATATTAATTGTAAGTTTGTTTAGAGGTTTTGTATGAAAAATCAATTGTCTGCATTAATTGATGGTGAGTTTGAAATAGAAGAATCAGAGCACCTGATGACTGCGCTGAAAGCGAATGGTGATCTGAAAGACGTATGGAAAACCTATCATTTAATTGGTGATGTCATGCGTAATGGTGCAGATATGCCATATCATTTTTCTGACAGGGTGATGCGCGTTTTGGATTCGGAGCCTACTATATTGGCAGTTAATAAACAGATAAAGCGTCCTGTTGAAGCGAAAAGGAAAAAAACTACCCCAGTAATATGGTCTGTAGCAGCGTCAGTTGCCGCGGTAATGTTCGTGGGGCTCATGGTATTCAAGTTGCAGCTATCTGATTCTGAAGACTTGGCTCCAGTTGAAATTGCTCAAAGTATGCCTCTAGAGTATCTGCAAGCGCATCAGTCACTAGCGCCTAGTGGTTCTGCATACTATATCCAATCAGCAAGCTTTAAGGATCCAAACTAAGCATGTTGCGTCTGATTGTCGGGCTTGTTTTCTCACTGTTAGGTGCCCATGTTGTAGCTGTTGCGGATGAAGCAACTAAAGATTTACCACTTGACGCATGGCAAGTGCTGGAAAAATCAGCCTTTGCTGCACGCGCGTTAAACTATGAAGGTCAGTTTACCTATGTAAATGGTGAACAAAAACGGATGGTTGATATCAAGCATATGAACTATGGCGGACGCGAAGTCGCTCGTAACATCGTATTAGGGGCAAACCAACGCGAAGTATACAGCCAAGGGGACAATGTTGTTATCTTTCAGCCAACCAATACTAATATTTTAATCAAAAAACGACGTGGCAAAAATCTGTTCCCAGCGATGCTGCCAACAGATTTAAATTCAATAAAAGCACATTATGTCGCAAGCTTGAAGGGTACGGAATATGTTGCAGAAAGAGAAGCGCATGTCGTTGAGTTGAGTCCAAAAGATGACTATCGTTATAGTTATAAGGTTTGGGCAGATGTGAAGTTTGGCTTGATGTTGAAAATGGCTTTACTTAACAGCGACAATAAAACGTTAGAGCAAATTTATTTTAATACTGTCAGTATGCTCAACTCACAAAACAACTTGCACTGGTTTGAGCCAAAAATCGACATGAGCAAAAGCTATGTCACAGAGGCAACAGAGACCATTACACATGTATCAAATGATACGACGGTTACAACTGACTTGCCTGCTGGGTATAAGGAAGTAGACCATATTCAACGTGCAGCAAAAGGAAAAGATGCGATTGTCGATCAATTGGTATTTTCGGACGGCATTGCTTCTGTTTCACTATTTATTGAACCGCTAAGCAAAGGTGAGCGACCAAAAAAAGGTCACATGTATATGGGCTCAACCAATATGTGTGCAAATGTCGTTGACGGCCGTCAAATTATTGTTGTTGGTGAGGTGCCTGAAAAAACAGTCAGAAGTATAGCCAAAGCGGTTAGTTTTAAAACAACTGATTCAAAATAATGAGATAGATAAGCGATATGATAGAGCAGCACGCGATTATTTTGAGTACTGAAAATGATAGTCAAGGTGATGAGTTGGCTACTATAGAAGTGGTCCGCAAGACAGCTTGTGGGCTATGTGGCAAAACACGTGGTTGTGGTAATGCAATCTGGGGAAAGATTTTTGCCCACAACAATACAAGTTTCAAAGCGCGGAATACAATCAATGCACGAGTAGGACAGAATGTGATTGTCGGTATTGATGAAAATGCGCTAATGAAAAGTGCATTGCTTTTATATATGGTGCCGCTTGCGACCATGTTTATGGGTGCGTTCTTAATGTCACAGTTATATGAATCTGATATAGCCCAGATGCTCGGTGCTTTTCTGGGCTTAGTCATAGGTTTTTTCTGGGTTAAAGGCCATACAACAGGCCATTTATACTATCAAAAGCACCAACCAACAATCTTGCGCCTAGATATAGTAGGGCAAGAAGTTGACACAGTTAAATTTCAATAAATTAGAGGTTGTTAAATGTTGAGTAAGTTTATATCAGCGATTGTATTCGTATTATCAATTAGTTTTTTACCCGTCTCCCAAGCCTATGTTACAGGGTTGCCAGACTTTACAGTACTGGCAGAAAAGCAAGGTCCTGCTGTTGTCAATATTAGCATTACACAAGTGATGAAAGGCGGAGTGTCACCTTTCCAAGGAATGCCATATGATGAAAATTTGCAAGAATTTTTTAAGCGATTCGGTATTCCTGGTTTCCCAGGTGTGCCAAATCAACAAGGGCCTCAAGAATATAAATCTCAGTCACTAGGCTCTGGCTTCATAATTAGTAGTGATGGCTACATTCTTACCAATGCGCATGTGGTTAGTGCTGCTGATGAAGTGCTGGTCAAGTTATCTGATAAACGTGAGTTTAAAGCGAAAATTATTGGTGCTGACAAGCGTACGGATGTTGCACTGATTAAGATCGACGCAACTAATTTGCCTAAAGTAACAATAGGAGACCCCGAAAAGCTAAAAGTAGGTGAATGGGTAGCTGCTATTGGTTCTCCATTTGGCCTTGAGAATACAATGACTGCAGGCATTGTTAGCGCCAAAGGTCGTGCATTACCACAAGAAAATTATGTGCCATTCATTCAGACTGATGTCGCCATTAATCCAGGTAACTCTGGTGGACCATTATTTAATTTATCTGGTGAAGTTGTTGGGATTAACTCTCAGATTTACAGCCGTAGTGGTGGCTCTATGGGGCTTTCCTTCAGTATACCAATTGATGTTGCCATCAACATTTCAAACCAGCTAAAAGAAACTGGCAAAGTAACGCGTGGATGGCTAGGCGTTGCTATCCAAGAATTAACGAAAGAACTTGCGGATTCTTTTGGGATGAAAAACACTAATGGTGCACTAATCGCTGGAGTTGAAAAAGGTAGCCCGGCAGATAAAGGTGGGCTGGAAGTTGGTGATGTTATAGTCAAGTTTGACGGAAATCCGATAGAGACATCTGGCGATTTGCCTCGCGTGGTAGGTATGACAAAACCAAATAAGCTTATTGATGTGGTAGTGCTGCGTAAAGGCCGCATGAAAACGCTGAACTTCCGAATTGGTGAGATGCCTACAGAGGATATTCAGGTTGCACAAAACAGTAAAACGCCTGAGTCTGAAGACGTGAACAGAATTGGTTTAACGCTCAAAGAGTTGACACCGCAGCAACAGAAAAAACTCAATGGTAAAAACGGCCTGTTAGTGATTAATAGCACAGGTATAGCAGCTGAAGCTGGTATCAGAAGAGGCGATGTTATATTAGGCTTAAATAACAGCGAATCGCAGAGCGTAGATGCGTTTAATAAACAAATCGACGCTGTGCGCAAAGGCAAAACTGTTGCTGTATTGGTTCAGCGAGGTGAAAATACACTTTATGTACCAATAAAAATCGATAACTAAGCATATGATCAAAATCAAAGCCTACGGACCATCGTAGGCTTTTTTGATGGCAGTACAATATGGTAATTTGCTTTATAACTCTTGTTATACATGGGTACTATTGATTGAAAGCTTCTATGTTGCCCAGAGATGCAAATTGACCAAAGTGGTAGTTATTAATAGAGGATAGTGTTAGCTTAAGTAATAATTAATTACAAACCAATCAAGCATTTGTAGTAAAATCACGCCAATTGTAAACGAGCGCTTTATGCGCTTTATTTGTTTGTAAAGCTTGAAATATATATGAAAAACATCCGTAACTTTTCAATCATTGCCCACATCGATCATGGCAAATCAACATTAGCAGACCGTATTATACACTTGTGTGGTGGTTTGCAAGATCGTGAGATGGAAGCACAAGTGCTTGATAGTATGGATATAGAGCGTGAACGTGGTATCACAATTAAAGCACAAACTGCGACGCTGGAATATAAAGCAGATGATGGTCAAACTTATTATTTAAATTTAATTGATACGCCGGGACATGTAGATTTTAGCTATGAGGTTAGCCGATCTCTTTCAGCTTGTGAAGGTGCGTTACTTGTGGTTGATGCAAGCCAAGGCGTAGAGGCGCAAAGTGTTGCTAATTGCTATACGGCAATAGATTTGGGTGTTGAAGTCACAGCAGTGCTAAATAAAATTGATTTG
>JBFIDU010000137.1:0-5124 GCA_041603755.1 Methylophilaceae bacterium | reverse complement strand
TGGATACCAACTGAACTTGCTTGTCTTAGAATCCACTCATAAAGCAAGGTATCCCCATGGCGTAACGCTTCTGGAACAAATAGTTTTAGATAAGTTACTTGCATTTGTAATCAACCTTTAATCAATTGTATGGTGAAAATACCAAGTCCAGTCATCATTAATGAGCCTATCACATGAACCAAAATATGTGTTATTGCCCAACCATACTGTCCGCGAGCTATCAAGTTAACGCCTTCAGCAGAAAAGGTAGAAAAGGTTGTCATACCACCGAGAAACCCTGTCATGACAAATAAACGCACTTCGGGTGAGACTGTTGGCGCTAATGCAAATCCTGCGATGGCTAAACCCATCAGATAACCGCCAATCAAATTCGCTGCCAGAGTCCCCATCGCTAAAACAGGCAACGTTGCATTTAGCATTAAACCTAAACCCCATCTCATCCAAGCACCTATTGCAGCACCCAGCCCCACCGCAATCCATTGCCCGACTAACATACGTCTCCTTCATTTAGAATTTCATCAATACCATTTATAATAGTTGATATACCCTCTTTCACCAAATTTCATAATGAGAAAAAAGTGCATGTATTATTTGTAACATCGGAAGCATTTCCATTAATTAAAACTGGTGGCTTAGCTGATGTAAGCGGTGCATTACCAAAGGCAATTAAAAACCTACCAAATTTTAGCGGTGATATAAAAATTCTCTTACCCGCTTACACTGGCGTTTTGGAAAAATTGCAATCTGTACAACATGTAGGCTTCATAGAGGCACTTGGTGAACATTGTGCACTTTATATTGGGAAAATGCCTGATAGCGATGTTGAGGTCATTGCGATCGAAAATAGTAGTTTATATGAACGTGATGGCAGCCCTTATAATGATATTAATGGTGTTGACTGGCCTGACAATGCTTTAAGGTTTGGTGTGCTATCAAGAATAGCCAGTTTACTGACAACTACAAGCTCTCCTTTTAGTTGGCGACCTGACTTAATTCACTGCAATGATTGGCAAACTGGACTAACCCCAATTTATGTCAAGTTAGTCGACAAAACGCTTACTAAAACACTATTCAGTATTCATAACATGGCCTATCAAGGTAATTTTGATTCAAGCGCAATGAAACAGCTGCAATTACCACCGGCTCATTTCAATATGAATGGTTATGAATTTTATAATCAGATCTCTTTTATGAAATCAGGCCTGTATTATGCCGACCACCTAAGCACGGTCAGCCCGACATATGCGAAAGAAATTCAAACGATAGATTATGGTTTTGGTATGCACGGCTTACTAAAAACGCGTCAGGATAAACTTACTGGTATTTTAAACGGTATCGATACGAAAGATTGGAATCCAAAAACAGATCGCTATTTAAATGCACACTATTCGACGTCTAGTATGGTAGGCAAAAAAACTGTCAAAAGAGATTTACAAAATGCACTTGAGCTCACTATTGATGCTGATGCACCATTATTGGGCATTGTGAGTCGTTTTGCTTATCAAAAAGGACTTGATTTGCTACCGCAAATCATTCCAACACTCGTTACAGAGGGCTGTCAGATAGCAATATTGGGTAGCGGCGAAAAATTGTTAGAAGAGAGCTTTAACAACTTACACAAAAGCTACCCAAATCAGATTGGCGTCAAAATTGGTTACAATGAAAATCTGTCGCATCATATTATGGCAGGTGCAGATATGTTCATCATGCCTTCACGCTTCGAGCCTTGCGGACTGAACCAGTTATACGGCTTAACCTACGGTACACCGCCAATTGTCACAGCTACTGGTGGCTTAGCAGACTCTGTCGTTGACAGCAATGCCATCACCATAAACAACAATACAGCGACAGGTTTTGTGATAAAAAATGTCACCCAAGTATCACTTTTGGTCGCTATTCGGCACGCGATTAATTTATGGAAAGACAAAAAGACATGGCGGAAAATACAAAAAAACGGCATGAAAACCGATGTCAGTTGGGCTTCTAGCGCTATTTCTTATCTAGAACTGTATAAAAAAACATTAGGCTTATAAAAAATATCAAAGTTGGCATGGTGTATGCTTGATAATAATCAAGCTTCTCCAAAGCTAAAATCTCCTCCCTTGAGGCGACATTTAATTCAAATGCCGCCTCATTTTTTGTCTACAACTTCTACTTAACAATAAAGTTTTCGCGATAATATTTCAGCTCATCAATTGATTCGTAGACATCTGCTAATGCTTCATGCTTACTAGATTTTTTAAATCCTGAATAAATTTCTGGTTTCCATCGCCTTGAGAGCTCTTTAAACACACTGACATCAAGATTACGATAATGGAAAAACGCTTCTAACTCTGGCATATATCGCGCCATGAAACGACGATCTTGGCATATTGAGTTGCCACACATTGGTGACTTACCTGCTGGTACATACTGCTTAAAAAAACTAAGCATTTGTTCTGTAGCGGCTTGCTCATCTACATTAGAAGCCTTGACTTTATCAATCAGGCCACTTTTGCCATGTGTGCCTTTATTCCAGGCATCCATTGCATCCAAAACAGCATCAGATTGATGTATGACAATGACAGGAGACTCTGCCAGTACATTCAACTCTGAATCGGTGATTACCGCCGCCAACTCAAGAATACGATCTGTATCTGGTACTAATCCACTCATTTCCATATCTAACCAGATTAAGTTGTCGTTATTTAATACATTACTTTGAGCTTCCATCATGATTTCCATTAAAATAGTCGTTAATTGCACAGTGCTCGAACTAAACTAGGCACAAATGCTTCAAAATACAATAAAACAACATCATATCAGGTTACTAGATCACTTTTAAAATATGGCACATACACTCACATTAATCTTTGTCGGTTTACTCGTCTTCAGCACCCTCATTCGGTTCTGGCTAGGAACTCGTCAAATCAGACATGTACAAACGCACCGTAATGCGGTTCCTGCGGCATTCATAAACAACATTTCATTGGATGCGCATCAGAAAGCTGCTGATTACTCTACCGCAAAAACAAAAATTGCATTATCAGAAATGATTGTGCAAGCGTTATTACTATTCGGATTAACTATTGGTGGCGGATTACAGTGGATAGATAATATCTGGACTGATGTTTTACCTGGACATGAAATTTGGAGAGGTGCGCTGGTCATTTGTTCGGCCTTAATCATCAGCGGCTTGATTGACCTCCCTTTTGAGTATTACAAAACATTCGTCGTTGATGAAAAGTTTGGTTTTAACAAAATGACGCCCAAAATGTTTTTCACAGACTTGATAAAACATAGCTTTGTCGGCCTTTTACTCGGTGCGCCTATACTATTTGCAGCACTTTGGTTAATGCAAAGCGCTGGTGAATATTGGTGGTTTTATTTATGGGTAGTATGGACAATTTTCAATATTGTCATGCTAGCTGTGTACCCTACTTTTATTGCACCTTTATTCAATAAATTTACACCACTTGCGGATGAGACATTAAAAGTCAGAATCGAATCTCTCTTAAGCAAATGTGGTTTTAAATCGCAAGGTCTATTTGTGATGGATGGCTCAATCAGAAGTAGCCATGGCAATGCTTATTTTACTGGTTTTGGTAACAGCAAACGTGTTGTTTTCTTTGATACATTGCTAGAGCGTTTGAATATTGAGGAAATAGAAGCGGTGTTGGCACATGAGCTTGGTCACTTCAAACATCATCATGTCATCAAGCGGATTGCAATGATATTTTTTGTTAGC
The DNA here is from genome assembly GCA_041603755.1 of Methylophilaceae bacterium. Classification (GTDB taxonomy): domain Bacteria; phylum Pseudomonadota; class Gammaproteobacteria; order Burkholderiales; family Methylophilaceae. Next base: position 1,397 of record JBFIDU010000137.1, on the reverse strand, counting down.
TTCCTCGGGCTAGCATTGCTTGGTTGGTTAATTAACCAATCGTGGTTTTACCAAGGTTTAGGCATTGTTAACGAATCTAACTACATGGCACTATTATTATTTATGTTGGTATCGCCTGTGTTCCTATTTCTTATTCGCCCATTAATGGCAAGCTATTCTAGAAAAAATGAGTTTGAGGCAGATGACTATGCGGCAAAAAATGCCAATGCAAAGGATTTAGTCGAAGCGTTAGTTAAGCTATATCGTGATAACGCATCAACACTAACACCGGATCCATTACATTCTGCTTTTTATGATTCACATCCGCCTGCTAGCATTCGCATTTCAAAGCTAGCAGCGTATACTAGTAGCTAATACTATTTCGGGCTGATGCAGTATGTACAAGCTTTTATTCCTATATTTAAGCATTATCGCCACCAATGCATCTGCATCTGATTTTTTTGCAGATGCAGATATTTCGGCAGGTAAAGCGCTTGTCGAAAAAAATTGCATCAGCTGTCATGCTTCGAGTTACGGCGGAGATGGCTCTGAAATTTATACGCGACCATTCAGAAAAGTTGACTCTGCTAAAGCGCTGGTTACGCAAGTACGCGCCTGCAATACCAATTTAAATTTACAATGGTTTGACGAAGAAGAGTTCAACGCAGCCGCTTACCTCAATAAACAATACTATCAATTTGAATAATCAACAACAAATCCTGCAAGGCTTAGTGACAGCAGCATATGGTAAGCGCTATCAAGTAGAGCTATCAGACAAAACAAAAATCAGTTGTGTTACTAGAGGTAAAAAAACGGATTTAGCATGTGGTGATATCGTCAATATCAAATTAACGGATAAACATGAAGGTGTTGTTGAGTCTTATGAACCACGCAGCAGCCTACTCTATCGTAGCAATGCGTTTAAAAGTAAAACACTTGCAGCCAACGTCACACAAGCAGTGATTGTATTAGCAACGCAACCAAGCTTTTATGAGGCTTTGCTTAATCGCTGTTTAACCGCTGTAGAAGCAGCGGGCATTAAACCGTTAATTGTATTAAACAAATGTGACCTAGAAGAATCCAATAACGCAAAGCGTAAACTCAAAGTGTATGAAAGTTTAAATTACCAAACGGTTTATTTGTCTGCAAAAAAAGACATTTCTCCTTTACTACCTTTTTTGTTGAATCAACAGAGTGTACTTGTTGGCCAATCAGGCATGGGTAAATCAACCATCATTAATGCACTGCTTCCTGATGCGTCAGTTAGAACCCAAGAAGTCAGCAATACGCTCGACAGTGGCAAACACACCACTACTGCAGCGCATTTATACCACATTGATGAGAACAGCTCGCTCATTGACTCGCCAGGTTTGCAAGAGTTTGGTTTAAGCCACTTAACCCAAGCAGAAATAGAACAT
>JBFIDU010000136.1:0-5243 GCA_041603755.1 Methylophilaceae bacterium | reverse complement strand
CTAACCAATGGTCATTACATACTTGTCATAAATTTAAGTGTAAGCATTTATATCTTGAGTTACATCAGACCGAAATCTAATGCTATGACCCAATCACAAACACCCACACTTATCAGTCATCCAAATTTTTAAAGAACAGTGTTAAAACGGTGTAAATTTTTACGTGTCGTTTTAACGAAGCGCGAATTATACAGGGCTTTTCCAGCCGGTCAAGAGTTAATTTAAAGTTTCTTTAATATTAATTCTTAACGTAATAATTATGTTGCGCTTTTCGCCGAATTTTTCAAGCGAGGGCGCATTCTACCGTGGCAAAAATTTTGGTCAAGAGTAAATCTGAACTTATTACAATTTAATTACAATTTTGTTTTGCTAAATGAAAAATCTAGCCTCGTAAAACATGAAGATGACTGACGTTTTGTAGCTCTATAATGAACTGAGAGGGAACAATATAAAACTGGCACTTTAATTATTTGTGAATCCGACTGTGCTAGTTAATTGTTCATCACATTATTTGATTAAATTAATATCAAGCGAACCGCTTCTAACATGCAAGTCACGTTGTGGGAATGGAATTTCAACTCCCGCTTTAGCTAGCTCTGTCTCGATGGCCCAGAGATATTTGGCATGTACTTTTCCTGGTGTTTTGACCCCTTCAAGCCCTACCCAGACGATAAGCTCAAAATCTAAGCTACTATCGCCAAAGTTGACAAGCCATACATCTATCTCATTTTTTTTATCCGCCAGTGTATAGCTGACGGAGTTTGCCGCTTTGATTGCACACTCTTTGACGATGTCTTTATCCGTACCATAGGCCACGCCGAATGGGATATGCATACGCCGGTTTAAATCACCCAGCGTCCAGTTAATCACTCGACCATTGATAAACTCTGAATTGGGCACAATGATATCCACTTGATCATTGGTAGTAATACGGGTGTAGCGCATGTTAATCTCGCTAACGCGCCCCATGACACCAGACTGCAAATCGACAAAGTCACCCACTTTTAACGTTTGCTCAACCAGTATGATGATGCCTGAGACAAGATTGTTAAATATATTTTGCAGACCAAAACCAATGCCGACACCTAATGCACCACCAAGTAAAGCTAAACTACTTAGATTGAAACCAATAAAGTTTAAGCCGACGACAATACCAATGAATAAGATGATATATCTGGAAATACGGCTCAATGCATACAAGCTGGAATTACTCAGCCCAGAGTTTACATTTCGACTGACTCTGCTATAAATGACTTTTTCAACAAATTTTGCAAACCAATTTACTGTGACAAGGATAATAATTAATCCTAAAACAGTTGATAAGGTGATATTTGTCTCACCAATTTGAAACCACTGTTTATTGAAAAAAATATCTAGCCAATTTAATAACTCATCTGAAATTTCCATATCAACCCTTAAATTAAGTTGAACTACTTAATTGTAATTTTGGCGAATTTACGTTTTCCAACCTGTGCAACTACCGTTGCGCCTTTACTGGTTTGTAAATTTTTATCCTCTACTTTTTCACTATCAATTTTGACGCCGCCTTGTTTAATCATCCGCATCGCTTCACTGGTACTTTCAACCATTCCAGCCAATTTTAGCAACTGCGTAATACCGATGCTTTCTTCTTCAATGGTGAAGCTGATTTCTGGTATTTCATCAGGAATACCACCTTTAGCGCGAGTTTGAAAATCATCTAGTGCTTTCTCCGCATCTGCCTGACTATGGAAACGAGCAACGATTTCTTGCGCAAAACGCACTTTAATATTGCGTGGATTTTCGCCTGCCTCGACTTCTGCCTTCCAAGCAGCGATCGTTTCTAATGTTTCAAACGAAAGCAGTTCGATATAGCGCCACATCAAGTCGTCTGAAATTGACATTAATTTAGCAAAAATAATTTCTGGCGGCTCATTGATACCAATGTAATTGCCCAGAGATTTAGACATTTTATTAACGCCATCCAACCCTTCCAACAATGGCATAGTCAGCACACATTGTTGACTCATATCCGCTTGTTTTTGTAGCTCGCGACCCATGAGCAGGTTAAATTTTTGATCGGTGCCGCCTAACTCTACATCTGCTTTTAATGCAACTGAGTCATAGCCTTGCAACAGCGGATACATAAATTCGTGAATCGCAATAGGTTGATTGCTTTTGAAACGTTTTGAAAAATCATCACGCTCAAGCATTCTTGCTACAGTGTGACTCGCTGCGAGTTTAAGCATACCTGCTGCGCCTAAGTTCGTTAGCCATGTTGAGTTAAAAACAATTTCAGTTTTATCTTTATCTAAGATTTTAAAAACCTGTTCTGCATACGATTTCGCATTCTCCTGCACTTGTTCTGGTGTTAGTGGCGGTCTGGTAGCGCTTTTACCTGTTGGGTCACCAATCATGCCAGTGAAGTCCCCAATGAGAAATAACACTTGATGGCCTAAGTCCTGAAACTGACGCAATTTATTAATGAGCACAGTGTGACCCAAATGTAAGTCTGGGGCTGTTGGGTCAAATCCTGCTTTGATTCTGAGTGGTTTACCTTTTTTGAACTTCTCAATTAATTCTGATTCTATTAAAAGTTCGTCGGCGCCACGTTTAATAATGGCTAAAGATTGTTCAATGTCCGTATTCACTGTTTTTTCCAAAATTTATTGAAAGAGTGTCTATTAATTTGCGGTTATTTTTTAAATATTTAAAATTTCTGCTAACATGCACTCTTAATTCAAGTACTTATATAATTGATTAGTTATCTATATGCACCAAAACAAACCTAATGCTAAGCGTTCTATTTTAACGCAAAACAAATTTCTGTCTGTTAGCAAAATGAAATTACACTGGATGTTTTTTGCATTATTGCTTCCTATTGTCGTTTTAATTACGACCTTAAGTGCAGCACCTGATACAGAAGCTGGCTATATTCCAATCAAAACTGTGGTCAGTGATATTGTTTTACCATTACCCATCGCCTCCGAGATGGAAAATGATATTTTTTGGCAAATGGATGTGGTTCGCAACAAGGATAGTTTGGAGAAGTTGTTTGGCCGAATGGGTGTGCATGATGACGATGCCATCACTTATTTAATGTTAAGCCCATCTTCAAACGCAATTAACACGCAACTTATCCCAGGCAGGACAGTAGAAATCAAAACCAACCAAGAGGGTCGACTTCTTCATTTGGAATATGAGCTCCCCGAGAATCAAATTCTAGTAGCAGAACTAACCCCACAAGGTTACCAAGTAGAAACAAAAACTTTAGATTTAGAGAAACACGAAGTCTACAAATCTGCAACCATTAGAAACTCCTTATTTGGCGCAACAGATGATGCAGGCATTCCAGATCAAGTAGCCTTAAAAATAGCCGATATTTTTTCTAGCCAAATAGATTTCACCCAAGACTTAAGGTCTGGAGACAGATTTAATGTGGTATATGAAGCTTTTTATAATGCTGGCGAACGTGTAAAAATTGGTGATGTACTGGCTGTAGAATTCATCAATAACGGTAAGAAATACCAAGCAATTCATTTTGGTAAAGCAGGTAGTAAGTATGCCTATTACACCCCAGAAGGTGAAAGTTTGCATAAATCCTTTTTACGCTCACCGTTGGAATTTACTCGAGTGAGTTCTTCATTCAGCCGTGGTCGTTACCACCCAGTACTGCATCGCGTAAGAGCGCACAAAGGTGTAGACCTGGCAGCACGTAAAGGTACGCGAGTTAAAGCTTCTGGTGATGGTGTTGTTGCTTTTAAAGGGCGCAAAGGTGGTTATGGTAACGTCATTATCCTTAAACATCCGAATGGAATCAAAACACTTTATGGTCATTTAAACGGTTTTGCTAAAGGTATTCAAACGGGTAGCAAAGTAGAACAAGGTGATATTATTGGTTATGTAGGCATGACAGGTTTAGCGACTGGGCCGCATTTACACTACGAATTTCTTTTAAATGGGCAACATCGTGATCCGATGACTGTTCCACTGCCGACTAGCGTTCCATTAGAAGCTAAATATAGAAGAGAGTTTGATGAGCAAGCAATTGAATATTTAGCAAAAATAGAAATGCTTAATCGCAATTTAATCGCTTCTAGCAACTAGAGCATGCCAACCAACCAATACTATATTGGTGTTATGTCTGGCAGCAGTCTAGATGGTATTGATGTTGCATTGACCGACTTCACAGGAGAGCAGTGCAAAGTAATTTCTACGCATTTTCAAGCGTATCCAGACAGCATTAAACAAGCATTGTTTCAGCTCCATTTTCCATCAGATAATGAACTCGAAAAATCTGCACTCCTTGCCAATCAATTGGCATTTTTATATGCCGATGCTATTCAAACATTGTTAGAAAAGCATTCAGTTAAGCCCAGCGATATTATAGCTATTGGATGCCATGGCCAAACAATTAGGCATCAGCCTAAATACGACAATAATATTGGGTTCACAATACAGTTGGGTAATAACGCCTTATTGGCAGAGCTAACCGGTATTACTGTTGTAGGTGATTTTCGTAGTCGAGATATTGCTGCAGGTGGTGAAGGGGCTCCGTTAGTCCCTGCTTTTCACCAAGCTATTTTTGCGAGTACAACAAAAAATCGCGCCATTATCAATATAGGCGGGATTGCTAATATTAGCTATTTAGCCAAAGATGGAGGCGTAATTGGGTTTGACTCTGGGCCAGGCAATATGCTTATTGATAATTGGGTAGGACGGATACTTAATAAACCCTATGATGACAATGGCAATTGGGCAGCAACAGGGAAGGTTATCGACCATTTACTAGAGCAATTTTTAGGCGATGGTTATTTTTCACTAATACCACCAAAAAGTACTGGTCGAGATTTATTCAACCAGTCATGGCTAGAACCTTTCATTGTAAATAAAAACTATCCAGCGGAAGATGTTGCGCGTACATTAACTGAATTGACTGGTCAAAGTATCTGTCTAGCATTACAACAATACTGCCCTGAAGTAGATGAAGTATATTTATGTGGCGGTGGTGCACGCAATCAGTTACTCGTCGCTTCTATTCGTTCAAAACTAGATCCAATGCCTTTGTTCACAACCAAGGAGATTGGTGTTGATGTTGACTGGGTTGAAGCAGTAGCTTTCGCATGGCTTGCAAAACAAGCAATCGAGAAAAAATCTAGTAACCTACCCTCGGTAACTGGTGCTATAGCGTCCCGTGTCCTAGGCGCAATACATCAAGCTTAATACATACTTTTATACAATTTTTTACTCAACTTTTTAAAAGG
>JBFIDU010000135.1:0-5252 GCA_041603755.1 Methylophilaceae bacterium | reverse complement strand
GCTTCACTCATTGTGATTGGATCAATTGTTATCCCGAACAACTCAATACGATCTTTATTCAATACATTATTTTGCAAAACATTTCCTGTTCTAATCTCGTTTTGAGCGTACCCACTCGACCTGGCGATTTAAAATAAATTTTAAATATAGCGGTATCTTTATTAATGCATAAATTGGCGCATAGCATAATTGTCTAAAGCTGATAATTTCTTTGCCATAACCAATCCAAGCTGTTAGTACACCAATGATTAGGCTGGCCAGTAAGCAAGAAGCTAATGTTTGATTAAATATATTACCAAACAAGATACTTAACCCCCATACCACCAAACAGAATAATGTAAGCAATGCTATTGGAGGTATCAGCAAATCACATGCCATACCAAGCATTTGTATATTTCTGTTTCTAATTGCGCTGATAATCAGCTGAGGAGCTTCACTCAATATCACGCTCAAATGTCCATGTTCCCACCTGGCACGTTGCGACCTAGTTGCACTCTCACTCGGTGGAAAAATACTTGTAACTAAGGCTGATTGTAAAAAAACTGGTGCTTTATTCAATCTTGCTAAATCAGTTCCTAGTTTCATATCCTCAACAATATGACCTGAGGCAAGATTTACCTTCCTGACATCATGCCATAAGAATGCCATACCTGTCCCCATTAACTGACATGGTAAGCCTAGTGCTTTAAAACCCATTGGCCTAACTTTATTTTTCACATGCCAAGCAAATGTTGCGATACGCGCTTTAAGACTAGGGTTTGGTTGAGATTCCATCAAATAGAGGGCTTGCACAGGTCTTTTTGTTTTAATACATTCCTTGGCTAACAGGTCAATTGCATTTGTTCCTACAATACAATCAGCATCAATAATAATAACGATTTCAGGTGGGCTAGATTGCAGATAGTTAAGTCCATAGTCAAGCGCATATCCTTTACCACGCGCATCCAAATTCTTGCGTTCGATTACTGTAGCACCGTTAATTGCTGAAATGCTTGCCGTGTCGTCAGAGCAATTATCTGCAATAACGACAAGTTGGTCATTATCTTTTAATTGTGATTTTATCGCTTTAATCGATTGCTCAATTAGCAATGCTTCATTGTGTGCAGGCATTAAGATGGCAATACTCGGTCTCACGACTGTTGATTGAACTGATTTGCTAAATTTGGCAAAAAATGATGCTAAGACCTGTATCAAGAAAATGAATACAGGTACAAATAATGTCAAGATAAAGAACAAGATAATATAATTTAAAGCCTGTAACATTTACGCCTTTATATGCTGTGCCAATTTCGTCACTTCTTGATCAATATTATGCCGCGAAACTACTTTTGCGTATGCAAGATCAGCCATTTTCTTCAATTTTGTCTTATTGGTTTTTAATGCTTCACTCATCATAACAGCAAGTCTATCAACATCACCTGCAGCACATAACCAACCATTTTCTTGATGTGAAATTAACTCAGGTATTCCCGCAACATAAGTTGAAATAACAGGTCTTTTGAGTGACATTGCTTCCATGATAACAACTGGTAAACCTTCTGCAAAGCTTGGCAGAACCATGACTTCAGACGCCAGAATTTGCGCCTTAACTTCATCACTGCTAATCCACCCAGTAATGGTGACATACGACTCTAATTGATATTGTTTGATGAGTGATTCTACTTGCTGTCGCATCTCACCATCGCCAGCTAAAGTTAAGTCAATTTTAATACCACTATGATGCAGCTTATTCAACGCTTCAATCAGTAACAGTTGTCCTTTCTGCTCGCAAATCCTACCAACGCATACCATAGAGTTAGGTTTTGGATTAACAGTCTTGGCCTCAAGGTAGAAGCTTTCTTCCAAACCACAATGTACTTCTTTGACTTTTTGCCAATCGTTATAGTCCGCCCATCGATAAAGCTGACTTTTACCAAAAGAACTAATTGCGACAACAAATTTTGCATGTTTAATTTTTTTATTAAGCCCTAGTGCCTGTGGTTTATCAAATTCTTCCGGCCCATGTACTGTAAAACTGTAAGGAATACCCGCTAATTGGCTAGCAAACATCGCAATTTCAGAAGAATTCGTTCCAAAATGTGCATGTATATGCCGACTATTGTGTGATCTCAGCCACACCTGCATTTGGCATGCTTCTAAAAAATAGATTAAGTGATGCAGCGCTGATCGGTCCGAGCCTTTTATCATTGAAACCGCTAAAAATAATACCGATAGAAAAGCTCTAGGTTTGGATATCATTACCTTTAGCGCTGAGACAACTAATGAAACTCCACCTTGCTTTACAATATACTGTGTTTTTTCACGTTCGAGCTTATCTTGATGATCAACAATGGTATCTTTCCATCCACGTTGCGCAATTCTTTGTACATTAAAACCCTGTCTTTCAAGCGCATGGATTTCTCGCCTTATAAAACTATGACTGACTTTAGGATACTGGTTGATTAAATAAGATATTTGCATACGAAATTAGCCCAAAGTCACCGTGTTAATTAAATCTGTTAACAATTCGTTTCTTCGTCTGTAGAGTCCTCTTTTCTTAGAAACCACCTCAGAAAGGTCTTTAATCGCTGGAACGACTGAAATCTTATAAAAACCAATATCTTTAATCAATTCACCACCATGCTCTTCCCAAAAAAGATTGTAGTCATTCTTAAACACGGTGGTTTGATTGTTCCCAAAATACGCATGTCTATGATGACGATTCTGTTCAGAAACGCCTAAAATTTTATTTACACCAAGTTTGCTAACTACAACTTTTAAAGCCTCCAATAGAAGACTTCTTGGTCTCAACCCAGAAAAATCCTTCGTTAATATTTTAAATATTGCCAGCGACTCATCTTCAGGCACTCCTGCATGTATTCCTTGTACAGCGCCAACAAAAGCAACAACATCATCTTCGTAAACACCTATGGTAAACGCCATACTTGCGACTCTAAGATCATCGCGGAATATATTGATAACTAGCTCACCTTCTCGGGTAAACCATTTAGCATAATCTATTCCGATAAAAACACCTTTTGAAACACTATCAAAATCACATATCTTATAGCATGGTGCAGTGCTAATATACATAAAATGTGGGTATGATTTTGATACTATCTCATAATGTACTGCTATTTTATTCAGTTTCGTTTTAACATCCCATTCATTATGAATATAAGGCCACTCGACAACACCGAGCATTTCCGCAGTGACTGGAATGTTGAGAATATTTAATCTGGTAATGAAATTTTCGATTTCAGCTCTGTGTTTATTAGCTAAAATTGAATATTTGATGATGTGAAAAATATTCTTTAAAGGTAAAGGTTTATGTACTTTTTTGGCTAAACGAAATAAATCTTTTCTTGAGTTAATTATCGCCACTAGCTTCCCTCTGCCAATAAAGCAATTAATGTGAAAAATTATTTATATTCTATAAGTTGACTTCTTTTGTTTCTTATTCTGTTGGAATGATATTTAAATTGGCCAACCAATTCCGGAAACTTACCCAACATTAAAAATGATGAATGCAAAAAAGCCTTTTTAAACGTTAAATGGCTTTTAATTGTCATTCTTACGATTTGTACGGGATAAATCAATAGCCCGTAAAGACCTAATAAAGGCTTTATAGTTGTACAGATGAGTATCAATAAAGGAACTACCCCAGCCCAAATCCAGCTTCGTCTAGATTCAGCAACCCAGTGCAGTTCAGGTGGTGCGCCGTGTATTGTTGCTCCTTCTGCAAAAGCATAACCAGCCCTTACAGACCTTTTCCACCACTGCTTAAATTGTGTAATATTGGCATCATGCTTGGTCATATCTGCATTTATACGCCATATCTTCCAACCTAATTTCCTTAACCTAACGCAGAGCTCTGGCTCTTCACCGGCAATCAAGCTTTCACGATAACCATTAACAGCTTGTAACGCTTTTATTCGCATCAACGCATCACCACCACAAGCTTTTGCTTCGCCCACTGGCGTATTCCATTCAATGTCACATAACATGTTGTAAATGCTGTTATCGGGAAAGACTTCTTTGCGTCTTCCGCAAACGACAGCGATGTCGTTATTTTTCTCTATGAAAGAAAAAGCCTCGTCTAACCAACTATCAAATAGTTGGCAGTCTCCGTCTATAAATTGTATATAGTTAATATCCGGAAAGAGAGCTAATGCTCTTTGAAAGCCAACATTCCTCGCACGTGCTGCGGTAAAAGGTAACGACATGTCTAAATTAATCACTTCAATACCTAGGTTCCGTGCGGCTTCGACTGAACCATCAGTAGAGCCAGAATCAACATAGATGACTTTTTTTGTTTTTTCTAAAAAGGAGGTAAAACAACTTAATAATCGTTGTCCTTCATTTCGACCAATAACTACAACAGCAACCTCATTGAGCATCTTCTTAATCATCGTAGCTTCGGTTTAATGACCGCAGGGATACCTACTGCGATTGAGTTATCAGGAACATCTTTTAATACAACGGCGTTAGCACCAATGTGAACATTATTACCAATTTTAATTGGGCCTAAAATCTTTGCCCCTGCTCCAACATCTACATCATTACCAAAATGTGGGGCAACTGGATCGGATACGTTTTTTAAACCCACTACGACGCCATTTCTAATTCGGCAGTTATCGCCAAATTTTGCATATCCACTTACGACTATTCCACCAAAATGATCAATGATAAAGTTTTTCCCAATATCCACTTCACATGGAAATTCAATACCAGTAAGAATTTGCACTAACTTATATAAAATTTTATAGAAAAATGAAAACAATTTTCTTAGGATTGAAGGCTTGACAGTATAACGCCACCGACCGAACCGATAGACTATCATGACCCAAAAGCCTTGTGCACCCCAATCATTTCGATAATTTTTTAGATCCTGTCGAATATTGGTTAGCATCTATAGATCCAAGCGCAATTATCTAGTTGAACTTGTCGCAAAGTCAGTTTTGTATAAAATTTGCCAGAATGCGATGATACGATTGAAATTATATTTAATCTTATCCCAGCCTCTCATGCGTACTAGATCTTTTAGTGATTGTATAATGTCTGCTGTATTTGAAAAAATAAGATGAGAAATCATACCAACTAGACCATGATTTTTTCTGAAGTATAACAATTCACTCTCAATTTGTAGGTGTGGCACTTGCCGACTTACCATTGATATAGTACCAACAGACTTAGCACTTTCCCCACCAATGTGAACGACTTTAACATCAGCACAATAAGCGACATCCCAACCTGCTTTTTTAACTGAGAAG
>JBFIDU010000134.1:0-5306 GCA_041603755.1 Methylophilaceae bacterium | reverse complement strand
CAAATTCTCGGGAGTTGTCCACCGCCACGTTATGCTGCATATTTAGATTTCAAGCAAGCAAATAATGAGTTAATCGATCGTGGTATTGCGATTTACTATCAGTCTCCTTTTTCCTATACGGGTGAAGATGTTTTAGAGCTGCAAGGCCATGGTGGAACTGCACTCATGCAGATTTTACTAGCCAGATGTATTGAGTTAGGTGCTCGCCAAGCAACACCCGGTGAGTTTACTTACCGTGCATATTTAAATGACAAGTTAGATTTAGCGCAAGCAGAAGCAGTAGCCGATGTGATTAACGCAGCGACTACCGAAGCTGCAAAAAGTGCCGTGCGCTCTTTGAGTGGTGAGTTTTCTGCTGCCATTAATACTTTGCTAGCAGAGCTTATCAACTTAAGAATGTATGTTGAAGCTTGTTTGGACTTTCCAGAAGAAGAAATTGATTTTATTACTCAAGGACGCGTTGCCGAAAAATTAGTAGCAAATCAGTTAGCGTTGGACAACATTTTTAATAAAGCAAAACAAGGGGTTTTATTACGCGATGGAATTAATGTTGTGCTTATTGGGCAACCTAATGTTGGTAAGTCCAGTTTGATGAATGCGCTCTCTGGTGAGGAGATTGCCATCGTAACACCTATTGCAGGTACAACGCGAGATTCGATAAAAAGTGAGATCCAAATCAATGGTGTACCTTTGCATGTAATTGATACGGCAGGTTTGCGCGATACCGAAGATGAGGTAGAAAAAATTGGTATTGCACGAACATACCGAGCCACAGAATCGGCGCATGTCGCATTATTATTGATTGATGCTGCTCATGGTATTGGCAATCAAGAAAAGTCAATTCTACAACGCTTACCTAAAGAAATCGTTAAAATCTGGGTTCATAATAAAATAGATGTCTCTCAAGAAGAGGCAAAAATCATCGAAATAGAAAATGAAGTTCATATTTATTTATCGGCTAAAACAGGAACTGGCCTGACACTGCTCAAAGATCATTTACTTAAACTTGTTGGTTATCAACAAAATTCAGAAGGTGTATTTATGGCTAGGGCAAGACACCTTTCTGCTTTAGCGGAGGTGAATGATCATCTAGAAATTGCTCAGCAACAATTAAACTCAGCGGAATTAGTAGCAGAGGAGCTACGCTTGGCACAACTTGCGCTAAGCTCGATTACTGGTGAATTTACACCAGATGATTTACTGGGGGAAATATTTTCTAAGTTTTGTATCGGAAAATAAAAAGGCGCTGAATGCGCCTTTTTAGTATATTTGCCGTTTATTGATGGTTTTTAACCATCTTTTCTTTGATCGCTAATTCATGTTTTGGCTGTAATGGCTGACGCTTTTGTTTAGGTTTTATTTTGCAGACGCGTTTGCAGCCTGTAATCATTGCTAAAATTAAATTGTCTCGATGTAAGATGCTTTCTGTAATGACACCGATGACATGCAAAACTACTAAAATTAGCCATCCCCACGTCGCATAGTGATGAATACTTTTATATGTGCTTGTGTACGCATCAGATAAAATCCATCCATCTTCAAATACCAATATACCAGAGCCTACCGCAATTAAACCGATAATCAGCATGGCATATATGACAATTGCACCAGTTGGGTTATGACCAACATAGTGTTTTGCATTTCCTTTTATTAGCTTATATAAGTACTTAGCGGCCCAGACGAAATTAGGTGGGAAAGTCTTAAAGTTTGCGTAACCAGTCGCTAAGGTACCCCAAATAATTCGAAATACAATCAATGCGCCAGCTATATAACCTGCTTGCACGTGTAGCATTCTATCCCACTCAGAAGTGTGATAATAGAATGCTACTGCAAACGCGATTGCTAGCGACCAATGAAAAATCCTAACAAACGGATCCCAAATATAACGTTGCATTATTTAGCTAGGCGTTTTTTCTGAGAACAAATATTTAATAAAGTTAGCTTTTTCTTGTGCACTACAATCTGAGCCCAAAATATCATTACAATGTTCTGTAAACTTATCTTCTACCTTTGAAATATCAGTAAAACGTTTTGGGTTGACCATAGGTGACAACGGCTTGATTTGTTTATCAGTAACCATATGTTTGCCATAATTAGCAGGGTTCTGCGTATGGCAAGATGCACATGCAGCCTCATGACCATCATTTTTGAATGTGCGGTTGAAGAATAATTTACCTTCGATAGCTGAAGGCTGGAAGTCTTTATTGACCAATTGAGCTGAGGCAGTATATTTATCCATCAGTGTTTGCGCGTTAACTACATCTGCTTGTGCGGTGGTCACTGACAGACCTAATACGGTGGCGATCATTAATGCTGTTTTTGTCATTTTCAATTTCTCCTATTAATATAACGCATCATTTGTTGTATAGATTCAAACTTCATAGACAACTTATTAAAGTTAATTCTATTGTAGTTGTGTTAAGCATTTATTTCTAAAGTGTAAGTTCGGTGTTTCAGTTTTGTTGCAAATATGTAACGCATGAGCCACAACTGATTTAATTTAGTTAATGTGTATGTGTATTTTATTAATGGAAAAACAAATAGACTTTGATGTATAACAAGGAAAGATCATATTGATGCACTTCAGTATTTAGCTTTTTCAGCGATGCCAAAAATAAAAAACCCTTGGATTTACCAAGGGTTATATATGAATATTTATAGGCTGTTATATACCTAAATATAATGCCTCTTCGCAATAATACTTAGGCAAATACACCAAGTTTATTGAATTTCTCAGCAAGGAGGTAATAGAATACTAGACGGTTCTTCATGCGATCTTCTTTCATCGTAGCACATATCGCTTCAATAGCGTTGTCTAAGTCAGCATCAGAATCACTTAAGCCAAGTTTCTTCTTCAGGAAGTTTTCACGCACCGTTTCTTTTTCACTTGCGTCGCCACAAGATACAAACTTGGCATCTTTGTTGGACATGACTAATGCATAGGTTGAAGCCATTTTATCAACAGCAGCATTATTAATGTTTGAAGTATATTTTGCGAGTGCGTCTTTGAATTCGCTCGTATCAGCCATTTTCTTCTCCTTGATTGTTTTGAATAATGATTGCAAGTATTACATTCTTAACGTTAAGCATAAATCTATTGTCAACTACGATGCGTTGTGTTGTTGCGTATGTGAGCCACACCTTATACTTTAGCGCCAAGTCACTATATGTGTGAAGCCATCAATTCGTCAATACATGCTTGATTTAAATTAACAATATTTAACGGTTAACTTTATTTTTTTAATCTCAAGGCAGTGAATGGCCCTTCAATGAGTAATCGCGCTCTGATAGTGTTACTTTTAAGTGAGATACTGGAAGCAATATCTCCAGACACTTGCTGATTAGATGCAATCTTTACACGCCCTGAAGCAGTCAATTGATTGTCTTTTAATAACAATTTATCAAGGATATACTCCTGATTATTAAGACTTATTTCTCCGGTTAGATTTGAAAAATCAGTAACGCCACTTAAATTCCCACTACGCATTGCTTCGGCAATATTAACCTTTTTGAGCTGACCGTTTTTAATGTCGAATTTGGCATTTAATGCACCCATTTCAACGGTATTTAATGGTTTGTTAATAGTGAAGCTATATTGACCTTCTATATTCAATTTACCATCAACTGGTGTATCGAGTTGAAGCTCTTTTGCCATATCACCAATATAGAAGTTTTTAATGTCAAAACTGCCCTTGCTTGCCAAAGCTGGAGAACTTAATTGCATTTCTAGTTGACCAGTCAAGCTTCCATTATACAAATCACTCGTAATGGAATGCAGTGTTAATACATTATCATCAATACTGCCTTCGGCATTAAGTTTCGTTAATATTGGATGTGGCGACATAGGTGAACGCCACCTAATACCCTCAATATGCAACAAGTATTGAGAACTAGATTTTACGATACGGATGTTAAGATTTTGTTTGTCGTTATTAAATTTAGCTTCTTGCATCAAGCCAGCATTATCAAGAATTATCTCACCATCAAAATATGGCAACTGAATGACATTCAGATTAATAGATAACTTAGACAGCGTAATTTTTTTAATTTTCAATTGCTGGTTTCTTGATGAGGCACCCGCCCATGAAACGATACGGGGGATATCCTTTTGTGCGATATTAAAACCCTCCAAATCAACCGACTGAATAGCGTATGGTGTGTTGGATTGATTAAATATTTTATCTTTTAAATTTAATAAGTCAGGGTAAATACGTATATTTTTTGCATTAATCGTTTTTGAGTCAGCAATAGTAATGTCGCCCAATAAAAAATGTGGCTTAGGGAATAATGAAATATTAACCGTCTTGATATTAACTTCATCTTGAATGGTCTTTGTAGCAATCTCCTCAATAGGATTAATCAAAATGCGCATATTGATGAACTGAGCAGCGATGATTAATAAAAATAATACTGCCAAAGCAAATAACGATATTGGTTTAATACTTTTGCCAATATTCATTAACCATTGCTTGCTAGGCCCAAAAGTTAGTAATTGACTTATTATTCTTTGGCGTCTAATTTGAGCCTTAGCTTTTAACTCAGCTTTTAGTTGTGCTTTTTCTTCTTTTTTGGCTAAAGCCTCTAAGCGTTGTTGTTCTCTAGCTGCAGCTTTTTCTAAAGATTTTTTTTCTGCTTCAACTTCAGCAATTGCTTTCGCTTCAGCGCGATCCAATGCCTCTATGTGCGATTTTTCCTGTGCTTCTGCCCGCGCTTTCTCTTTGGCTGCTGCCTCTTCTTTTTCACGTGCCTCTTTTTCAGCCTTTTCTCTAGCAGCTTGTTTTGCTTTCTCTTCTTTTTCAAGACGGGCTTTTTCCTCGGCAGCGGCTTTCTCTTCCGCTTTTCTTTTGGCCCTTTCTTCTTTTTCTGCCTTTGCTTCCGCCTTCGCTCTTGCTTTGGCTTCTGCCTTTTCCTTTTCTCTTGCCTCTTTTTCAGCCTTTTCTTTAACAGCTTGTTTTGCTTTCTCTTCTTTTTCAAGACGGGCTTTTTCCTCGGCAGCGGCTTTCTCTTCTGCTTTTCTTCTGGCTTCCGCTTCTTTTCTGGCGTTTTCTTCAGCTATTGCTTTGGCTTTAGCTTCGGCCTCTGCTTTTTCACGTGCCTCTTTTTCAGCTTTTTCTTTAGCAGCTTGTTTCGCTTTTTCCTCTTCTAGTCGAGCCTTTTCCTCGGCAGCTGCTTTCTCTTCTGCTTTTCTTCTGGCTTCCGCTTCTTTTCTGGCGTTTTCTTCAGCTATTGCTTTGGCTTTAGCTTCGGCCTCTGCTTTTTCACGTGCCTCTTTTTCAGCTTTTTCTTTAGCAGCTTGTTTCGCTTTT
>JBFIDU010000133.1:0-5330 GCA_041603755.1 Methylophilaceae bacterium | reverse complement strand
TTCATTAGGTTTGGATTTGCACGCATGATGTCAGCAATTTGATTAGCCACTTTTCTGGCTTTTGGAATGTCGTATCCGTCGACTCTAAACTGCACAGGAAAACCGACTGGCGGCCCATTTTCCAAACGGATCACCGAGGCGCGTAAACTTGGATATTGATGTTGAAATAAATCTAGTAGATCGCTACGGAGTAACTCACGCGTTTCTAAGCTTTTAGACAGAATCACCATTTGCGCAAAACCTTCGTGCGGCATTTGTACATCTAAAGGCAAATAATAACGTGGCGCACCTGTACCGATATAAGACACAAAATTTTCTAAGCCATTATGTTTTTTATTCCACTCATGTAACCATTGCTCTACTTTTTTCACCTCTGCGTTAGTCGAATGGTAAGAAGCACCTTCTGTTAAGCGTAAATCGACCACTATTTCTAGTCTTGTAGAATCAGGGAAAAACTGTTGTTGTACTTTACCAAAGCCAATCACAGATAAGATAAAAGTAGCAATTGTGATGAGAATAACCGTTTTACGGTAGCGGACACAGCTCGTTAAGAGTCGTCTAAAGGCCCGATAAAATTTGGTGTTATAGATGTCGTGATGATGATTGGCTTCTTCCTCATCTTTCATATTGAGTCTGTTTTTAAGCCAAGTAATTAACCTCGGTTTTTTAGGCGCTTCCGAATAATCTGGTAACAAGTGATAGCCTAGATAAGGCACAAATATAACAGCCGCAATCCATGACAGCGATAAGGAAATGGCCGATACTTGAAAGATAGAACGCGTATATTCCCCTGTAGATGAAGCTGCTGTCGCGATGGGTAAAAAACCAGCAACGGTCACCATTGTGCCTGTCAGCATTGGTATAGCGGTTGAGTGAAACGCAAACGATGCCGCCTTAATTCTGTCCCAGCCTTGTTCCATTTTTGATGACATCATTTCCACGGCAATAATGGCATCATCAACCAATAACCCTAGTGCTAATATCAACGCCCCTAGTGATATTTTGTGCAGGCCAATATCAAACAAATACATAAACAAAAACGTAGCCGACAACACCACAGGAATTGATATAGCGACGACGATACCTGTTCTTAATCCCAATGAAAGAAGACTGACGCCTAGCACAATCACTAGCGCCTCGATGAGTGAGCCGACAAAATCATTCACCGAAGCAGCAACGATTTTAGATTGTGAAGTCACCGTTTTTAGTGTTAATCCAACGGGCAATTCGTTTTGTATGCGTTTGATTTTTTTATCTAATGCCTCACCTAAATGGATAACATCGCCACCTTGCACCATACTGACACCCAGTAGCAGTGTTTCCTGTCCATTGAACCTTGCCGTATCCTGCGGTGGATCCTCGTAGCCACGATAAACTTTTGCAACATCTGATAATTTAAAATCTTGATTGCCAACTCTGAATTGCGTGTCACGTATATCTTGCAAAGTTTGATATCGGCCTGAAACCTCTATCCGTATACGCTCCTTGGGTGAATCATATGTACCTGCAGGAACTACCGTGTTTTGTGTCTGTAAAATATTGATAAGTTGGCTACTATTAAGACCAATATTGGCAAGCTTGGCATTCGAAAACTCGATGTATATGCGCTGCTCTTGCTCACCAAAAAAATCGACTTTTTCTACATCTGGCGTTTTAAGTAGTTCATTTCTGATTATGTCCGCCTGCTCTTTTAGCGCAAAATTATCATAGCCATCGCCAGTTAGTGCATACATAGTGCCGTAGACATCACTAAACTCGTCATTAAAACTGACGTTTTGCACACTACTTGGTAATGTATGGCGAATATCGCCCACTTTTTTGCGCACTTGGTACCAGATATCAGGAATGGCTTTTGAGAATGTATTGTCTTTTATGACGACAAAAATAAGCGACTCACCTGGGCGTGAAAAACTACTGGTGTAATCCAAATGCGGTGTTTCTTGTAACTTTTTTTCTATTTTATCTGTTACTTGTTGCTCTACCTCAACTGCACTGGCGCCAGGCCAGCTGGTGCGCACTAACATTACTTTAAAGGTAAAAGGAGGGTCTTCTGATTGGCCTAACTTAGTATAAGCAAGCATGCCTGCCACAATCAGCATGAGCATTAAATACAAGACTAATGCTTGATGCTTTAAGGCCCAATCGGATAGATTAAATGCTGAAGGATTGCTGCTATCGGATTCGGCCACGCTATTGCTCTCTTGTCCACAATTGTGGTGCTACCTTTTGCCCTGCAACTAGCGTATGAACACCAGCAACAGCAACCAATTCCCCTGGCTCTAAACCGCTAGTCACGCCGACACCTTCTTCTGAAAATGCTGTAATGGTTACCTCTCGAGGGTTAGCAATGCCATCTTTATTAATCACCCATACGATGGTTTTACCTGCTTTTTCTGTAATCGCTGCACTAGGCAAAACAACCTTACTCTCTCCTTCATTTGGGAAAATAACCCCTGCCGTCATACCTAATTTAATCTGCTCGTCAGGGTTAAGCACCGTTACGCGCATATCAAAAGCGCGCGTAGTCTCACTGGCTGCTGGCGTAATTTCTCTAACCTTACCTTGGTAGGTTTTATCTTGATTTGCCCATAAGCGTACTGCAACGCTATCATCCTGCTGTACGCTTTTTATACGGGATTCCGGCACTGCAACTAGTACTTCAAGTGCATTGATATCTGCTATTTGTGCAATCACTTCACCAGCTTCAACAACTTGCCCAGGCTCTGCGTTGATTTGTGTAATCACGCCATCTCTATCAGCGGTCAGTGTGGTGTAGCGCGATTGATTTTGGGATATGTCCTCTTGTGCCTCTACTTGCTTCAGTCTTGCAGCGGCAGTTTTTAGTTGTGATTCTTGTGTATCCAAAGCCGATTCAGACATGAATTTTTGCTGGACTAACTTTCTGACACGCGCCACTTCTGCAAGCGCTAAATCATAATTCGCTTTTGCAGCTGTCACATCTGCGCCAGCGGCCTTGGTTAATAACTGATTATCTTTTGGATCGATACGAGCGAGTTCATCACCTTTTTTAACCATATCGCCAACTTCTGCGTTACGCGAAATAACTTTGCCTTGAATTCTAAAACCCTGATTAGATGTGTACCGTGATCTCACTTCACCGATCAAGACCATTGATGCTTGTGATTGATCTGAACTAGCTGCCTTCATCACCAGCGCAGGCCTAGGTGGCAAAGGTTGTTCTTCAGCTTTCTCACAAGCTGTTAGCAAGGCAATACAACCGAGTAATAAGATTGGTCTATTCATTTGGCTCTTTCAGCATTCCTCTGATAAACAATTCGCGCATTGCTAGCAATCGTGTTTCGATATCTCGCCAGTTAATCCATGTATCATTTGCCATCGTATTATGTAAGGCACACACACCATGTGTCCCAGCCCATAATGTTTGCGCGATCAGCTCTGGGTCATTTAACTCTGGTTTAAACAGGCCGGCGTCATATACCTCATTAACGACTGCTTTTAATTGGCAATAGGCATCTTGTTCAAAATTGTTGTAGATGATGGATGATGATTCTGGCGCATGTGCTGGCCTTGGCATCATGAACATCAGCCGATAATGATTAGGATACGCTAAAGAAAAAAGGGAGTATGTGTGGCCAAAGGTAAGCAAACGTTCAACAGGATCTTCAATAGCCATGGCTTCCTTTAGCGTTGCTGCTAGCTTTAGCATATCGGTATCGCAAATCGCCCTGAGTAGTGCTTCTTTATCTGCAAAGTATAGATAAATAGTCGTCGCGGAATATCCAATACGTTTAGCTATTGAACGCATGGTGACGGCCTCTATGCCTTTATTGACAAATAGCTCACGTGCCGCATCGATGATCGTAGTGCGTATTTGTTGTTTTTCTGCTTCTGTTTTTACTTTGGGAGGCATGTTTTTTAGTAATGTTTATAAAGCACTCGCTAGTGGTGGCAAACACTCAAGAAATGATCTTTATAAAAACACTTGCTTGGGAAGTTTTCGCCTGCTAATAGCATGATTTAACAATGTTAAGTTAACATCGTCAAGTACTTTAAAATTTGCAATCATTCAGCCATGTTTGTAGGTCGAAAACGTGTGCAGATTGGTGATTAATAATAAAGTGCAACACCCATTCATGTAGTGATAATGAGTTATTTCAGGGCAATACAAATTACGATACTATTGCTTATTATCATTTTGATTGTTAACTATTTAATTTCAGATAATGTAATTTAAGAATCACGCTGAGCGATATGACCGCAAACACAAATACTAAAATTTCTAAGGTTCTGCAAAACAAGAAAATTGAAATAGCAGATATCTTTGCTAACGCCTTGTACTTATCGCCGAGATGGAAAGCAACATTAGACATAGGAAAAAGCAACTGGAATGCTTTTTTGAAAGAGGAGTTTTTTGCTTATGTCGATTACCTTAGCCGTTATTTTGCATCGAGTAACGATGAAACCTACAAAAACCTGTTTCTAGGCGAGAAGCTCAAATCATTATATGACAGGGATTTAGATACAAAAGAACGTCGCGAATTAGCAAAAAAGATTGAAACCTATGAAGGAAATGCATTAGAAGCTTTGTTGAAGACTGATTTAGGTAATGAGTGGGATGTTTTTATTAACACGCTAAAAGAAATTAACAATATTATTGTCAGCGAAACAACCAATCAGCTACATATTGTTTTTGTTGGCGATTGTTTATTTTTAGATATATTACCTTTTATTATTGGACCGCTGATTAAAGATGGGATTTCCATTCATGCAAGCTATGTCGCTTCAAAAAATCCAATGGAAACGCGTGATGAACTCAAAAGATTAACGAACAAAAAGGTAGACTTAATCTTTTTTAGTCCGTTTACCTATGATTTTTCTCCGAATCTTACCGTAACGCAACGGTCCAAAAATTCACTACTAAGTAAGAACAATGTCATTGAATCTATTACGCCGAGCTGGATTGAAGCTGAAAAAACGATTGATGTTATTGCTACCTTGTTTGATTGCCCTGTTTATGTTCATAACGCAGCACTCATTATCAGGGACGAAAATCCCTTAAAACGCTATATAAAGCTCAAGATAACCTCTCGCATCCGCAATATTGCTAAAAAATGGATCAATGAACAAGTCAGTCACTGTCTAGACAAAATTAATCAAAAATCTTTTCGACATTTATTCTTATTTGATGAATTAAAACAATTAGAAACCATTAGTGAATTTAATGCTGGCGCTCTTTTATACAATAGCAAATTACAACACCCATCAGTTTTAGGGATGGCGTTTGCTAAGCCATACGTCGATATTATTTACAGTATTGCTATGTTGCGTAAAAAGAAATTAGTTGTTTG
>JBFIDU010000132.1:0-5339 GCA_041603755.1 Methylophilaceae bacterium | reverse complement strand
GTCGCTGGAATAGCAGCAATCAGTTTAGCAGTAGCCGGTATTTTAATCATGAATGTGATGTTGGTATCGGTAACCCAGCGAACGGCAGAAGTAGGATTGCTTAAAGCGCTAGGTGCTACCGCATCAGTGGTTAAACACCTTTTTTTGATGGAGGCTTTACTTTTATCACTAACTGGTGCAGTTTTGGGGGTTGGACTTGGTTATCTCGGGGCAATGTTGTTACGGCATGTGTATCCTACTTTCCCTGCCTACCCACCCATTTGGGCAATACTAGCAGGTCTGGCAACAGCATTGATTTCAGGTTTGGTGTTTGGGGTAATGCCCGCCCAGAAAGCGGCAAAGCTTAATGCAATAGAAGCATTAACAAAAAGATAAAATGCAATTAGCTGACTCTCTTCAATTCGCATTACAAGCTATTTTTTCACACAGATTACGTAGTTTTTTAACGTTGCTGGGTATTGCGGTAGGTATTACTGCAGTAATTCTATTAACATCAATTGGTGAAGGTGTGCATCAGTTTGTGCTAAAAGAGTTTACGCAGTTTGGTACTAATGTCATTAACGTGGCACCTGGAAAAACAAAAACAGGCGGTACACCAACATCAGGCATCCCAACAACATCTCGCCTACTCACATTGGAGGATGCTGCAGCGCTTAAAAAGTTGCCACAAATCATTGGATCTTCACCGACTGTATGGGGTAACTCAGAAGTTGAAGGTAATGGAAGGGTGCGACGTTCGACAGTTTACGGTGTAGATGCTGATTTCTTAACTGTATTAAGCACAAAAGTAGGTATGGGGCACTTCTTGCCCAGTACAGCGGGAGAATCTTCACGTGCTCAAGTGGTGTTGGGTAGCAAACTACACAAAGAATTATTCGGACGAAAAAGCCCGTTAGGGGCTCGTGTCCGCATAGGCGGCTTACATTTTCGAGTTATCGGCGTGTTGGTGCCAAAAGGCCAATTTTTGGGGATAGATTTGGATGACACCGCGTTTATTCCTGCACAGCGAGCTTTAGAGCTCTATAACCGTGAAGGTTTAATGGAAATTAATGTCATATATGCAGAAAATGCATCATCAGCGAATGTAGCAGCAGCAATTAAAGAACAGTTAACCCGTAGACACGGGCGTGAAGACTTTACCATAACAACACAAGAGGATATGTTGGCGACACTGTCCAATATCTTGAATATTCTAACAGCGGCAGTGGGGGCATTAGGTGCAATTTCATTATTGGTGGGCGCCGTTGGCATCGTGACGATAATGACAATTTCTGTCACAGAACGAACCAATGAAATTGGCTTGCTCATGGCCTTGGGAGCAAAGCCACACTCGATATTAAGTCTATTCATGGGGGAATCTATCTTGCTTTCACTATTAGGTGGATTACTCGGGTTGTGCTTCGGCATCGGAATTGCGCAACTACTGCATTTTGCCTTACCAGGGTTTCCAGTACAAACACCTTGGTCGTTTGTGTTAGCTGCGGTTTTAATTTCTGCACTAATTGGTTTGCTGGCTGGTGTGGCGCCAGCTATTCGAGCCGCAAGTTTGAGTCCTGTTGATGCGCTTAGGGCAGAATGATTACCTTGTAATTGCTAAGTGCTGACGCGTATTTCTAGTGTTTTTCATTTCAGATAAGCTTGTTGTATATCATCAGTTCTAGCAGATTTGAGTTCAGAACTGAAAAAGAATAAATTATAGGAGAAGTAAAAATGACAAGCTCACTTTATCCAATCAATGGCTTAGTTGCTGCGACAGATTTCTCAAAAATAGGTAATGCAGCTGTAATGCGAGGAGCATTGATCGCTCAGCAAACTGGTCAGGTGTTACATTTACTACATATCGTGCACCCCTTGGAAATATACCCAGAGCTTATGGTGACATTCGATATACATATTAAAGACTATGAACGTTTAAAGCATGCCAATGGAATAGAAGAGCTTGATGCCCTAGCCACTGAAATTAGGAAAGAGTTTAATATTAAGGTCATAACAGCATCCAGAATAGGGCGTCCACATACACAAATTGTCGAGTATGTGAAAGAGCATTCTACAGACTTACTTGTTGTGGGTTATCGTAGGGAAAGAAACCTACTTGATGCGGTATTAGGTTCTACAGCAATCAGATTGTTGGCTGCCGCACCATGTGCTGTATTGATGGTGAGAGATGCTGATGTATTACCATATAGAGAAGTTATTGCTTCTGTAGATTTATCTTTAATATCTTCTGATATTGTAGCGGCAGCAAGTGTTGTCGCGCCATCTGCTCAAATCGAAATGCTTCATGTATTTGACCTCAAACAAGAAATTTTGAGTCGTGAAGTAGGAACCAGTGAAGCACAGATTGAAAAATATCGTGAGTCATCATTACAACATATCAATGATGAACTGAATAAATTGAAATCAAAATTAGAGAGTAAACAAATAACTAGCAAAGTTGTTAATGGATATCTACCTGAAAGTATTTGTTCAAGAGTCGAAACTGTTAATGCTGATCTGATTGTACTGGGTAAACAAGGCAAATCAAGCTTACAAGAATTTGTATTAGGCAGTGTTAGTAAAACAGTCGCCACCATGGTCGAATGTGACGTGTTATTAACTTAAAATTTAACTAAGCTTTTCCAAGGATTATTAATGGTTAGAAATACTGAAGTGCTATCAAAACAAGAAATTGATCAGATACATGGTTATTGGAGAGCATGTAATTATTTAGCTGCGGGCATGATTTATTTATGGGATAACCCGCTCTTGAAAGAACCACTTAAACCAGAACATATCAAGAAACGCTTGCTTGGGCACTGGGGGTCTAGTCCTGGACTATCTTTTACTTACGTGCATATTAATCGACTAATTAATAAGTACGATTTAAATGCTATATTTTTAGCAGGACCTGGGCATGGTGCGCCAGGCGTGCTTGGTCCAGTATACTTAGAAGGCACTTACAGTGAAATTTATCCAAATAAAGCTGAAAACGAAGCTGGAATACGTCAATTTTTTAAAGCGTTTTCATTCCCTGGCGGTATTGGTAGCCACTGTACACCAGAAATGCCAGGCTCAATACATGAGGGCGGTGAACTAGGCTATAGCATTTCACATGCATTTGGGGCTGCGTTTGATAATCCTGATCTATTGGTCACAGTCGTGGTAGGGGATGGGGAGTCTGAAACAGGTCCACTTGCGACATCATGGCATTCGAATAAATTTTTGAATCCCATCAGAGATGGCGCTGTTTTACCAGTCCTGCATTTAAATGGCTATAAAATCAATAACCCAACCTTATTATCACGCATTTCACACGATGAGCTAGAAAACCTTTTTAAGGGTTATGGCTGGACTCCTTATTTTGTCGAAGGTGATGAACCTTTGGATATGCATGCAAAAATGGCAGAGGTGATGGAGCAGTGTGTTTTTGAAATTCGCCGTATACAGCAGGAGGCTCGAACCAAGGGCGTAGCTGACCGACCACGATGGCCGATGATAGTACTAAGATCACCAAAAGGTTGGACTGGACCTGATGTTGTCGACAATCATAAAGTTGAGGGATTTTGGCGTGCGCATCAAGTGCCAATGAAAAACGTCCGTGAGAATCCAGCGCATCTTAAGCAACTTGAGGAATGGTTATTAAGTTACAAACCAGATGAGCTTTTTGATGATGCTGGGAGTCTTCGTCCGGAGTTGAAAGCTTTGGCACCGAAAGGCATACGCAGGATGAGTGCTAATCCACAAGCAAACGGTGGTTTAATACGCCACGCATTGCATATGCCTGATTTCTCTGATTATGCAATTCATTTGAACTCTCCCGCTAAAACTTATTCTGCAAACACACATCCATTAGGAACTTTTTTACGTGATGTGATGCGTAATAATATGAAAAATTTTCGAGTTTTTGGGCCAGATGAAAATACATCTAACAAACTTGATAGCATATATGAAGTAAGTAAAAAAACTTGGTTGGCTGATTACCTGCCGGAAGACGAAGATGGTGGTGAGTTAGCACCCGATGGGCGTGTAATGGAAATGCTTTCTGAACATACAGTTGAGGGTTGGTTAGAAGGTTATTTACTCACAGGACGCCATGGCTTCTTCTCCTCATATGAAGCATTCGTCCATGTGATTGACTCTATGTTCAATCAGCATGCCAAATGGCTAGATATGTCCAAAGCAGTATCATGGCGTGCCCCGATATCATCACTAAACTTACTAATCACATCAACAGTATGGCGACAAGACCATAATGGTTTTACGCATCAAGATCCAGGCTTTTTGGATATTGTTGTGAACAAAAGTCCTTCCGTAACACGTATTTATCTACCACCAGATGCAAACTGCTTACTTTCAGTAGCTAATCATTGTTTGAATAGTACTGATTACATCAATGTAATTGTTTCTGATAAACAACAACATCTGCAATATTTAAATATTGATGATGCGATTAAACATTGCACAAAAGGTCTCGGTATTTGGGAGTGGGCGAGTAATGATGATGGTGTAGAGCCTGATATTATCATGGCAAGTGCAGGAGATATCCCAACGAAAGAAGCGCTAGCCGCTACTGTGTTGTTGCGTCAGTACTTTCCAGAGCTAAGGATTCGATTCATTAATGTCGTTGATTTATATAAATTAACTTCTCCTAGTCAACATCCACACGGCATATCAGATAATGACTTTGATAGTCTGTTTAGCAAAGATAAACCTGTTATTTTTAACTTCCATGGTTATCCGTGGTTAATACATCGAATGACTTATCGCCGCACCAATCATGATAACTTTCATGTGCATGGTTATAATGAAAAAGGCAGTATTAACACGCCATTGGAGTTAGCTATACAAAATAAGATAGACCGATTTAGTCTTGTAATTAGTGCGATTGATCTTTTACCTAAACTTCAAGTCACAGGGGCACATATTAAAGAAAAAGTACGCAATCAACAGATTGAATGTTGTCAATACGCGTATAAATATGGTGTTGATTTTCCGCATGCTGACGAATGGATATGGCCGCTTTGAATGTATTAGTAATTAACTGTGGATCCTCTAGTGTAAAAGCAAGTTTTTTTTCAGATTGTGATAGTCGAGAAAACTTTCGATATACGCTTAATCATTTTGACGGCTATCAAGGCTTAGAAAAAGTTTTCAAACAGTTGCGAGATGATTTAGGCGACAAATATCCTGATGTTGTTGGCCATCGTTTTGTCCATGGTGGAGATGTTTCAGAAAATGCTAGACTCGTTACTCCTGCGGAACGAGAGCGACTGGAAAGTATCACACATCTTGCACCTTTACACATGCCAAGTAATTTGAGGGCCTTGGACTTTTGTTCTGCCTACTTCAGTGTGCCGCAG
>JBFIDU010000131.1:0-5339 GCA_041603755.1 Methylophilaceae bacterium | reverse complement strand
GCAATATAATTCTGTTTTGCTAACTCGTTACTTTGCTGAATATAATCAAGCACTTTTACATCAACGCCTTGCTGATTTAAATCTAACACTTGCGCTGTACTTAAATCATAGCGAGATTCACTTTCTTTAATTTTTTGAATGATTTCATCAGGGGTTTTACCTTGTTTAGAATCTGTAACCAACATTTCCAATGTGTAAGTGGCAATTGGCGCTGGCACTAACTGTTCTAGTTCCTCTGGTGTAATGCGTTTCACTTGCGCTCGCTGCATTTCTTCTGTCGTCGCGCAGCCGCTCAGTAAAAACAAACTAACTAATATGGTTAGTAAAATATTGGCATTCATTTCTATCTCACTTTCTTAATTACTGGTGACGCACGCGTAATGCTTTCATCATAGTAATGTCTTTTTAGCTGATACAAGCTCAGCACTTTACGCACGTAAGCTTTGGTTTCTTTATAGGGTGGTATTCCATTATGTCGATCTACTGCACCTTCACCAGCATTATAGGCAGCTACAGCTAATTCGACATCGCCTCTAAAATACGACAATAACCAACGCAAATAGGCCACACCACCTTTAATATTTTGACTCGCATTATATGTGTTCTCAACATTAAAGCGCTCAGCGGTAGCAGGAATTAACTGCATTAGCCCTTGTGCATTTTTATTTGACATCGCAGACACTTTAAAATTCGACTCTGCCGTAATTATTGAGAGCACTAAGTTTTTGTCGACTTGATACCAATCTGCAATGGTATCGACAAGATTAACTACCCAGCGTTTACTTTTGGGTAATTGCGCTATGTAACGATCTATCGCAGGCGTCCCTTTATAATCGCCATAATACAAATCTGGCGCACGGGCAGGTGCTACTTCTGCTAATACGCACGGCGGTGTATCCAAGGTGCGGATCTCAATGGTCTCTAACATTTTTTGCGCTTCAAAATGACCATGCATAGCAGCTAATCCAAATAAATTTGCTGCATAGTTTCTGTTTTTCTCAACACCATTGCCAAATGCATAGAGCATACCGAGACGATACATAGCCTCCGCACTGCCATAGCGAGATGCTTCGCAGTATAAATTTGCTGCCTTCCATGTCGCATCTATATTGTATTGGTCTTCAGCTAAGCCACTCGCCTTGATGAGCAGGCCTCTTATCACTGGCGGCTCATTGCTGAATGTTTCTGACTGTCCGCTAGTTAACGCAAAAGTTGATTGGCAAGCGATGGCAAACAAAATGCAAAGTAATTTGCTTAAATAATTTGCCATCGTGCCCTTTCAATCATGGTTTAGGTTTTAGTAAAGACAATTTTACCTGCCTTAACGTCTACTTTAATGGTATCTTTTGCAACAAAATCACCAGCAAGTATTTGACGTGCCAATGGGTTCTCAATTTCGCTTTGTATAGCACGTTTCAATGGCCTTGCTCCATACACAGGATCGAACCCAGCGCTAGCAATTTCTGCAATTGCGGCATCTGTAATGACGACCTCCATATCCATCGCATGCAAGCGTTTTGCTAGATATTGCAATTGGATATTCGCAATTTCGCGCACATTGTCTTCACCCAATGCATGGAAAACGACAACTTCATCAATACGGTTGACGAACTCTGGTCTGAAATGCGTTTTCACCTCACCCATTACCGCTAACTTCACCACTTGGTAATCTTGATCACTCATGCTTTGAATCATTTGACTACCAAGGTTGCTGGTCATAATAATGACCGTATTTTTAAAGTCTACAGTACGACCTTGCCCATCCGTTAGTCGACCATCATCCAGCACCTGCAACAATACATTGAATACATCTGGATGCGCTTTTTCTACCTCATCTAATAAAATCACAGAGTAAGGCTTGCGACGAACTGCCTCTGTCAGTGTACCGCCTTCTTCGTAGCCGACATAACCCGGTGGCGCACCAATCATTCTCGCCACAGAGTGTTTCTCCATAAATTCACTCATATCGATTCGGATCAGATGATCTTCAGAATCGAATAAAAAGTTTGCGAGTGATTTGCAAAGCTCTGTTTTACCGACACCAGTTGGTCCTAGAAATAAGAAGCTACCATAGGGGCGATTGGGGTCACTTAAGCCAGAGCGCGAACGACGTATCGCATCTGAAACCAATCTCACCGCCTCATCTTGCCCAACTACTCGTTCGTGCAATTTCGCTTCCATAGTGAGCAGTTTTTCGCGCTCTCCAGTCATCATTTTGCTAACTGGAATGCCAGTCGCACGACTCACTACCTCGGCTATTTCGTCTGCTCCAACCTCGGTACGCAACATTTTAGGCTTAACGTCGACATTTTCATTCTCACTGCTAGTGGCTTGTTTTAATTGCGCTTCCAGTTGAGGTAACTTTCCGTACTGCAATTCTGAGACTTTCTGCCACTCCCCTTTTCTAGTAGCTTCTTCCATCTCGAACTTCACTTTTTCGATGGCTTCTTTAATGTGTGCAGAACCTTGTACTTGCGCTTTTTCGGCCTTCCAAATTTCCTCTAAATCAGCAAACTCTTTTTCGAGATTTGCAATTTCTTCCTCGATTAATTCAAAACGTTTTTTACTACCTTCATCTTTTTCACGGCGCACCGCTTCACGTTCAATTTTTAATTGAATTAAACGGCGTTCCAGTTTATCCATCACCTCAGGCTTTGAGTCAATTTCCATTTTGATACGGCTAGCGGCCTCATCAATTAGATCAATTGCTTTATCGGGTAAAAAGCGGTCGGTAATATAGCGATGTGACAACTCCGCTGCTGCAACAATGGCTGGGTCAGTAATCTCTACACCATGGTGCAACTCATACTTCTCTTGTAAGCCACGTAAAATAGCAATCGTCGCTTCAACACTAGGCTCGTCAACCAATACTTTTTGGAATCGTCGTTCTAAGGCAGCATCTTTCTCAATGTACTTACGATACTCATCTAAAGTGGTTGCACCAACACAATGCAACTCGCCTCTGGCAAGCGCAGGTTTCAGCATGTTGCCCGCATCCATTGCGCCTTCAGACTTACCTGCCCCCACCATGGTATGAATTTCATCAATAAAGACAATGGTTTGCCCTTCGTCTTGCGCCAATTCCTTTAGAACAGATTTTAATCGCTCCTCAAATTCACCACGATATTTAGCACCAGCCAACAGTGCGGCCATGTCCAATGACAATACTTTTTTGTTCTTAAGTGAATCTGGTACTTCACCGTTAACAATACGCTGCGCCAACCCTTCGACAATTGCAGTTTTACCAACACCTGGCTCACCAATCAAAACAGGATTGTTTTTAGTACGGCGTTGTAATACTTGAATCGCACGACGAATTTCATCATCTCTGCCAATGACTGGGTCTAGTTTCCCTGCACGTGCTCGCTCCGTTAAATCTAAGGTGTATTTTTTAAGCGCTTCACGCTGACCTTCCGCTTCTTGGTTATCGACATTCTCATTACCGCGGACGGCCATGATCGCAGCTTCTAATGCGTTTTTAGTCAACCCATTCTGCTTCAATAGTTTTCCTGTTTCACCTTTATCTTCAGCCAAAGCTAATAAGAACATCTCACTGGCGATGTATGCATCGTTTCGTTTTTGCGCCAGTTTATCCGTCAAGTTGAGCAGGTTATTCAAATCCCGAGAAATCGAAATTTCACCGCTACTTTCTGCTTCTTTTGGTAGGTTATCAACAGCATTGGTCAGCGCTTTTTTTAGTGCATTAACCTGCACACCCGCGCGTGATAACAAGGCTGCAGCACTGCTATCTTCTTGATTGAGTAAAGCCAAGAGCAAATGTTGAGGCTCAATGCTTGGGTTGTCTGCACCCAAGGCAAGGCTCTGCGCGTCCCCTATCGCCTGCTGGAATTTAGTTGTGAGCTTATCAAACCGCATTGCAAATCTCCTAAAATATAATGTTGTTACATATATAATGTGGTTGATTTATTTGTTTTCAATAGGCTTACTATTAATATGGGTATTAATATAGATTTGCTTGACCTCTCAAAAGAGAATCAGCATTTATGCATAAGCAGACGCTTCTTGCTTACCTGATTTTTGCCAAGTGAGTTGCAAAACTTTAGCATCAGCACTGGCGCGGTGCCTACTAATTTTTAGCTCATCTAAGATGGATTGCTTTGTTCGATGCCAGATAGCAGCTTGATGTGGGGTCAGAATAGTTCGTAAATCTTCGAGCTTGAAATGTGGTGAGACATTCGCTTTCTCATACAATCTACTCAACCATGTATAGTCTTGCAGCCACCCATCAGAATAGATAGTTTGATTTAGAAAAACCGAATTGAGATGATTAGCGACATCATCAATACTTTTGCCATGGGCAAACAAAGTTTCACGCTTAATATGATGTAAATCCTCTGCCACAGTATTCCAATGCACCCACTCTTCACATGGCGTTATTAGGGAGCACCATGGATTACCGTGTCTATCGACATAACCTATCTCAATAGGATAACTGCCTTTCCCAAACCCTGATGCTTCAATATCAATGATAATTGGCGTTGCAATCATAATGGTCCCTAGTTTATTTAATCCTATACCCAAAATGTCTTGCTGTCATGCCCTTTACATGACTAACAGCAGATTAAGGCTGTAAAACTTTTACGACCAGCCCATCACTAGTATTGACGACTATAAATGCCTTATCTTTAAATTTTAGCAATTGCGGATAATCTACTTGTTGATTTGTGTTGAATGCTGCAATCGTGTCTGACCATGTTTTTCCCCCGTCATTGGAATACATAGTCATTACTTTTTTATCATTTTTTTCGTGTGTTTCTAACCATGCTAACCAGACTAGTTCACCCATTGCTAAGATAGCAGGATGTCTCGCTTGTTTTGCATGATTGCCGAATTGTTTAGCTGGTGTACCAACCCAAGCCACACCGTCCATGCGACTGTAGTAAAGCCCAGGATTTTTATCCTTACCATCAAAATAAGCCATATGATAGCCCCACCAATCAGCACCTTCTCCTCCACTTGCTATCGCAGCACCATGATGTGGGCATCCATCAATCTTCCAATGTCCAAAAGTCGCTCGTTTTAGGTTGGCTTTTTTATCTAGTGCTGGTATCTCAGCAATCATATGATCTCGCTCACCGCCAGCAAACACATGTCTCCACATCGCAATAGCAGTGCCATCAGGTTTAGTTGTGATAGCAATACGGCAGCACTCACAAGAATAGTCGGCTAGCTTTTTTTCTGGTAAAAAACTTTTTCCAATGTCTTGAGAAATCGCATAATAAATTGAGCTGCCACTTCGTTTCTTATTTGCAACTTTGTCAGCCACTAAATCACGGGCATCTAACCAAACAACAGTCACATCTCCTGTTGGTGAAACT
>JBFIDU010000130.1:0-5345 GCA_041603755.1 Methylophilaceae bacterium | reverse complement strand
TAAAATTTGACCAATTAAGATAGCAACAAAAGTGCCCATTTCCAACATGCCATTACCACCAATTAGCTCATCTTCTTTAAGATGTTGTGGTAAATAGGCGTACTTGACTGGGCCAAAAATGGCCGACTGTATACCCATAAAGAACAAGGCTAAGCCTAATAAAATAATATTATTGAATAAGAAGCCAATGCTGGCAAACAGCATGATAAATACTTCAAATAACTTGATGTTTTTGATGAGTTTTGACTTCTCGAGTTTATCTGCAATTTGTCCCGCAGTAGCAGAGAACAAGAAAAAGGGCAGTATAAAAATGCCAGGTAATATCGTGACCAAAGTTGCGCTATCACTACTGGTAAGTTGACTAGCGTGAAATGCGACTAATGTGATGAGCGCAGTTTTAAAGACGTTATCGTTAAATGCGCCAAGAAACTGAGTCATAAATAACGGTCGGAAACGGCGTTGTTGCAAGAGTTGAAACTGGCTACTCATCGCTATCCATTATGGCAAAAGTCGTTTAAGCCAACGGTTACGATATTCAAACAGGTTGCTGCTAGCATGCTCCGCATTTTCTACCCATTCTACTTTTATCTTACCTTTGGCCTTTTCTACAAGCGCACGTGCACGTTCTGGTAAGATAAGCTTGTCATTGAGGCCATGAATCATATAAATTGGTTGCTGAATTTTCTTCACCCATTCTTCTGTTTGTAGTGGGTATCTGATTAAATAGCTTACTGGTAGGAAGTTAGAGTAACGATCTAGTGCTACATTGGTCATTGCGTCGTATCCAGCTACTAAATACACTGGATTTTGTGTATGTCTTGATGCCACAGACAAGGCAAGACCAGTGCCGAGGGAGTAGCCAAATAGATAAATATTGTTAGGCTTTTCTTTCGTTATCAACCATTGATAAGCAGTTTCTGCATCGGATAACAGCATGTCCTGACTAAACCAGCAGTCAGTGGAGCGACCATAGCCCGGATAGTCCCATGCCATCAAGTCGTAACCAAGCTGATGAAACGCGTGCACATAATCATCAATGCTAGATATGGTTTCACCATTTCCATGAAACATCATGAGTGTGCCTTTGGCGCCAGGGTGACGCCAGATCGCCACATGTAAATTGCCGCAGCTACCACTGATTAATGCTTGTTCGCTTTTCTCTCCCTCGGGGCGCCAGTTTTCAGCTACAGGCGCAGTGATGTGCCTAGGAAATAGCAACCTTTTTTGCATAAAATATAAAATGCCACATGTCAGCAAATAGGCAATGACGCCATACAGCAATATTTTTTTTAGATGGTCAATAATATTCATTGTAAAGTTCTAATTTATACTTTCGCGTCTTCTTTTAGTAGTGAGTAGGCCATGCTAGCTAATGCAATCACACCTAAAAACAGACCTGCCCATAGCCATAGACGCTTGCGATCCTTTACTGTTTCCCATGTGCTCGCTTGTTGATTGCCCGATATAAAAGTCAAAGGGGCGGCGGGAATATCGCTTAGGCTTAAATTGCCATAAGGGCGTAGTAAATCATTTATATTCATCAAGTTAGTGGCAGTATTAATGTTGTCACCAATCTGTAGGCGGTATGGACCTGGTCCACGTGCATTCCAGATTAATTTATCTGCCAACCAGCCAAGACTCAATGTGGGATTATCGTTTCCAATACCCCCATTATTTTTTGAAAAACTGAGCCGCCAATAGCGTGCTGTCGTTTCCGAGATTTGGATTGGTTTATTTGTATACTGATTGTCGTCTTTTTTTAGTCGATATACAGATGTGTTTTTGATAATCCTCCATGGTTGATCTGTATTATTTCGGACATAAATGCTGACATTTGTAATGGTATTTTGTTGCGGTAATTGTATATTTAAATAGCGTGTTGGATAACGGCCAAGGGATTCAAATTCGAGATGAATGAAATCCTTGGCCTGCTCTCTTTTAATAAAAGGGATTGCCTGCCAGTCAATGGGTAGAGGTGCCTCTTCAATCTGGTTAAATTGAAGACTTGCTGATTTGAGTATAAATGTTTCCGTTGTGTTCTTTGGTTTAATTTGTAGGAATTGTGCTTTAATGCCTTGCGTAAAACTGACGCTATTTTTTAAAATGACTTCATTGCTAGCGCTAGCTTTAAGTAAGGTTGCTTCACCTGCATATTGCCAATCTTGTAAGTTATCGCTTGTAAATATGTCTAAGGTGATGAGTTTCCCCAATTGTCCTTCCCAGTCTAAGGTCAGTTTGTTAAAGAGTGGGTGTTGCTTTCCCAAATCGAATAAATAGTAAGATTTTGACGCTATAGCCTCTGCTTGAGGTGTGATTTGAATGCTGGTTTTGTTATTCTGGCTATCAAGTTGGATAGCAGTAACTGCTGCATTATTGACACTGACTTGCTGCAGTGGAAAGATCACAATCGGCTTGCTTTTTTCTGTCACAATCTCCTGTTGATGCATGCGATTGTATGGCACTAGCGCATAAGGTATTGCTTCGTTGTTTACATTCATCACCACTAAATCTTGTAAATGATCACGAGTGCTATATTGATACACGGCCTTTGGTAATGTGGTTTGATATAGCGGTTCGTCGTTACTTGTTTCCAGATTAAAAGTTGCAGCTTGTGAAGAAATAGCAAGGATTAATGCTAATAAAGCAAACCAGTTTGATTTCATGCTGTTTCCTTTTCATGTGATAACTCACCAGTTTTTGTTGGCGGTAATGGAGCAAAATAACCCATCACCAACAGCATAATTCCGGCACCAATAAACGATGCAATGCGTTCAACTGTTCCAGTTTGCGATAAATCTAATAAGAATATTTTCGCAACGACCAGCGCCATCAACGCTGCCCCGATAACCCAAAGCTTGCGCAATGATTTCTTGTGCGCCAACAACATTAAAATAAATGCGCTAATTGCCCACATAAAAGTAAATGACATTTGCACGAGTGGATAATCAAAAATAGCATACCATTTAAATGGTGTTCCAAACCAATGGTGCAGCGTTCTCAATAATGCACCATTTAGTAAGCTGAATATCATCAAGCCTGCAATAATTGGCGTTATTATGTTCTGATGATGGAAGTGCTTTGCGATATGTCGATGCCAGATAATAAATAACAAAAGTGCGCCGATTAACGCCATATCAAGTGGGTTTAATAATGGGATATAGCGCAGAGGTGCTGCATTACCGTCAGAATTGAGAGACATATAAATAAACCAGACTAGTAAGAATAGCATCGCTGGGAAGCATCCTAACCAACCCCATGTCCGTGCTGTATCTAACGCATCTCCATCTAGTATTTCAACATCTCTGAATTGCCAGTAACTGATGCCACCAATTAGTAGCATAGGCACAATCGCCCATCCTATGTCGCTCCACACGCCAGCACTATCAGTAAACTGTTGAAGTTGATACTGCCATTCAAGTCCCAAGATAATGCAAGCAATCCAAATCAGAGGGGCGCGATAAGAACTACCCGCGATAATATGATGTCGAGAAAGTAAAGTAATGTAGGCTGCAAACGCAATTATCCAAGCCAGCGCACCATAGGATGCAAATGGATGACTTTCTGAAAGCTCATGTAGTGTGACTAAGCCCATCACAGGTAATAACAAGACACTTAATGTGGCTAAATATGTCCACTGGAGGCGTTTAGCTAACACGGGTAGTAAAAAGCTTGTGATAGCTACAAAGGCAAGAGCTGCATGTGCTTCTACTGAGCCTGATAGGTAGTAATCAATAGCAGTGAAGCCAGCGCCAGCCCACCATAACCAGCCCCAAATAGCTAAGGTATTGCTCATCCAATTTAACTTGTTATGTCGGTAATGGTTCAACAGTGCACCACATGCCCAGCCTGCAATGGCAATCAATGCAACACCAAGATACATGTTTTGATGCGTTGCCGCATGATGACCAGTTAAACCCCAGCCAAATACAAATGCAGCAGCACCTAAGAGCTGCAGCGCCAGTCCTGCAACCGTTGGAAATATGCGATTTTGTTTGAGTCCCACCCACAACAAGCCCACACCTTCTATGGCCCAAGCTGCTGACGTCCATCGACCATCTAGTGCCAGAGGAAGTGTAAGCGTAGCAAAGCCAATCCCTAATGCCAAAAAGCATTCACCTAAAAACTGAAGCGTTACTTGTTTACGCTTGAGAATCCACCAGGCAAGTGCAATATAGAATATGGCCAAAGCTAGAGCACTATAAGCCAATCCAAATTGAGAGTCTCTTAGTAATGCATATTGCAAACTAAAGCCAACAATGGGGGTGCCAAAAACCAATGTAGCATCCACATAATCGCTGGCTTTTGTTGATTGCCTGTGCGCATACAGCACTGCAACTAAGGTAAATAATAAAAAATGAATAATCAAAAAAGGTTCAGTCGATGCAAACAGTGCAGGTTGATAATTCTTAGCACCCCATAGTGTGCCAATGATGAAGGTGAATACAAATCCTAAAACATTTAATGGTCGCCAGCTTTTATGATAGGCGATAAATACAATCGCCAAGTTCAAAACAAGATAGTAGCTAAATAATCCAACGTGACTACCGCTGCCGCTTGAGGTAAAAATAGGGGCTAAAAAACCACCAGTAAATCCTAATATCGCCAAAGGTAGTGCAGATTGCAAAACCGCGATTGCTGCTGATAAAAATGCAATCACAATCAGTAGGGTAAACGCAGCACTAGTTGGAATCAGTTGATACAATTTCATTGCAGCAAACACGGTAAGATAGAGAACGCCAACACCACCACCTTGTAGCGCCCAGGCATACTGCTGACGTTTACCCCGTAATCGCCAACCAAGGACTAGGAGGCCAACGCCAAAAAGGGCGATACCTGCCATGCGAAATTCTATCGGTACATTTGAGTTTTCTGCGACATACTTAATCAGAAAGCTGATGCCAATAAATAAGACAATGATGCCAGAGCGAACCAGAGTATTGCCGCCAAATAACCAGTTTTTGGCATAATCAAAGGCACGATCTAGTATATTTGGCGTTATTGGTTGTGGGTTAGGGCTTTCATCAATAGCGTGCTGATCTTCACTGGATTTGCTTGTAGTTTGCGGTGCTAATAGGGTTTCCCTTTCTATAGGATCTTGTAGGTCTTCATTTTGCGTCTGTTCATCTGCTTCAATATGAATAGTGGCAGTAATGTTTGTTTCAGTTGCAGAAGTGGCTACTGTTTGTGTTTTCTCAATGGAACTTGACTTACTTTCCAGCACTGTTAATTGCGCTCGTATCCTGTCAACTTCGTTTTCTAATGCCTTTAATCTGGCTTCTCTGTCGCCTTTGGTAAACAAACCGATAAAACCAGCTAAGCTGCCTATAATGACAGCACAACCCAAC
>JBFIDU010000129.1:0-5348 GCA_041603755.1 Methylophilaceae bacterium | reverse complement strand
TTTAGCGATCACTGCCGTATTATTGCCTTTCAGGATTGGGACGGTAGCTGTGCAGAGAGTCTATGTAAATGATGATAATGTAAGAAGTAGTTTTGATGTCGCCATTGCACTGACCCCAACACTAATTTTTACGTTGGTAATCGCTAGCATTCTGCATGAAAAGTTTGGGATTAGTGATACATTGTTTGGTGGTTTGTTAGTCTATGCTGGTATTACAACGATGTTGCCATCTATTATTTTGAAGAAACCAATTCAATTGGATGTAGACAACCCCCCAGTGCATTAAGGATTAGCATTCCTTAATGGCGCTAATAATGCCGACAGTCCGTTGTGGTCAATCTCTTGCATCAGTTGTAGTAAGCGACCAAGTTCACCCTTAGGAAAACCCTCGCGAGCAAACCAGTTAAGATAGTGACCTGGCAAGTCAGCTATTACGCGTCCTTTATATTTGCCATAAGGCATTTCTATTTGCAGGAGTTTTTCCAAGTCTTCAGTTTCCATCGTATCAGGCTATCACCACTATGACGCATTATCAATCGTCATAGTTAAGAAAGGTGTTGAACTTAATTGCAATTAGGTGGTTCTATGCTGTGTCAGGGGTTAATCAATTTTAGGAAAATATCAGTATGTATCAATTAGTGTTGACCTTTGTGGTGTTACTTTCTTCATTTATTTTAACGTTTGCTCAAATTGCGCAAGCAAAATCCATACAAATGCGACCGGGTTTGTGGGAAATCAGAACATCGTCTGATTTGCTGAGGTTGGTTCCTCATATTCCTGCAGATCAAATGCAAAATATGCAGGACTTAGCCAAAGAATATGGCCTTGAGATGCCAGAAATTGAAAATGGAGCAGCAATCTCGCGCACTTGCATCACACAAGAAATGGCAGCTCAAGAAGTGCTTCCTGAGTTGTATCAAGAGGAGCTAGGTTGTGTCTCCGAGAGCACAGTTCGTGATGGTAATGCCTATAAAATGAACTTTACATGTAACAGCTCGAAACTCAAAGGTAAGGGAACGGCCCAAGGCGTGATTACCAGCTCACAAACGTTTACTGGTAGTTCTCAGTTTAAAGGAGTGGCAAATGGGGCAGATGTCGATGAAAAAGCAGAAATTACTGGAAAGTGGGTCGGTGCAAGTTGTGGTAATGCCAGCGTTAATAGTCAGAATTAGCGACTAATTTACTATTTTTTCTTAAGTTTACTAAATGGTTACCGATGAGATAATGACCCCACCATTATTCAGAAATGAGGTTTATGATGAATATTTATGAGCTACTTAAAGAAGAGAACCAAAAGTTTTGGGATTTTTTGAACCTAGATAATGAAATGTTCAGTGCCCAAGATTTGGCCTATTGGGAAGATGAAGAAAACAATCGGATTGAAGAGTTAGAGTCACTGTAATTGATGCTTGTGTAGCATCAATTAATCAAAATCATCAGTACTAACAAAGCCAGATTGAGCCTCACTTTTTTGAGGTTCAAAACCCGACAACTCAAGTTGGGTGCGGTATAGGCAATCAGGTAGATGGCCTTCTAAGCGACCATTAATTTTTGTCGTTTCTTCCTTGCAAAAGGCACAGCGATAGCGGTGTGAGTGACCTTCAAAAGGCTCTTGTGGATAATCAATGTAAAAAGGCTTTTGCATATTTACCCTCCTTAATGTTGAATCTTACTTTAATCTTACTCCTTTATTGGTTCAAAAGACTAACTATTTAAGACTGACTTAAAATCATATTTTCGATAAGTATTGTTTAAGATTGGACTGTGGTTTCGTTGGTGAGCTTTAATCAATTGCGTCGAAATGTCATGGTTGTGTCACAACTTTGGTGCATGATATTACACATTATCGCCGTAACATTTGATCAATTATTAAGGTTTAACTTTAAGAATTGATTATACGTTGATGATAAACATTAACTAATTAATTATATTGAATTTTTGGTGTGTTTTTTGCTCTAACATTTATGTAAGACGCAATTGAACGACTTAATGATAAGGAGTGCAACATGACGATTTACCAAGTATTAGATGAACAAAATCATCCAGTGTATGAAGCTGAAAGTTTTATGCAAGCACAGCAAGAAGCAGAGTTGCTAAATCACTCTTTTGATGATCGTTACTTCTTTGTTGAAGCGGCTGCTGCCATCGAACAAAAACATTAGCTACTAGGATGCCATAGTGTAATGGACACGATAGTCACTAGCCTAATAATTTAGCGCAGTCCAGTGTTGTTGCAACAACTAAGTCACAATCCAAATGGCGACGATGACTTAAATTTTCATTATAGATTATCAATATATCTATTCACATTCCTGAAATAGACCTCCGAAATGACAGCTGAGGCATGCTGCATCTTTTCTAAGCATCTTCTTTTCAAATCTTGCGTTAGCCAGTCTGTAATGTAGGTAGTGCCTATGGACGCAATAGGGTATCCAGTTGGCGACAGTATCGCCACGCCTAAGCCACTCATCGTTCTGTCTAATAAAATGCTATTGTAGGTCCCATATCCATTATCTAATGATTCTTTAAGTGTTTCGTAAAATCCTCGCTCATCAAAACCCTCAATACGATAATAACGTGACATATTGGTATTGATGATTTCGTTTACTTCTTCTACAGGCATCTTTGCAAGCATGCCCATGCAACTAGGGCTCATGCCTAAAGGTCCGCGCATACCGACCCACCCTTTTCCTACAATGATTTGAGATTGGCTCTCATATCGACCAATACAAACCATATCTAGACCAGACCTGACACTTAAATAAACAACTTGATTGAGTTCTTCGGCAAGCGGCACTAATTCTAACGAAGCAATGCGTTCTAATGGGTGTCTAAGAATTGCAGAGTATCCCATTGCAGCAAGATTCTGGCCTAGATTATAGCGAGAAGTTATCTCATTCTTCTCTATCCATCCTATTTCAATGAGCGCGTTTAATACCCTGTGTATCGTTGCGCGGGGCAGTTGTGTTCTTGAAACTAACTCGGTTAACGAGCTTCCTTTTCTAGAGCCTCTTGCAATTGCATTTAGCAAGATGACTGCTCTATTCAAACTACCA
This sequence comes from Methylophilaceae bacterium, assembly GCA_041603755.1. Classification (GTDB taxonomy): domain Bacteria; phylum Pseudomonadota; class Gammaproteobacteria; order Burkholderiales; family Methylophilaceae. The sequence continues at coordinate 2,292 of JBFIDU010000129.1, read as the reverse complement.
GCACCGGCGCCATCCAGTTTGCTATCTTTACTATTATTCATACGCCTCCAAAAAATCATGTCCGAATACCGGACATATAATAGCGTCCATATAATTGCCTTAATTAGACCACATCGGTAACATTTATTCCAATTAACTCAGTTATTAAATCTAGTTAGTCCAATATATGGACATTGGAGTGATGGTATGTCAAGCCTGTATGGAGAGCAGCATTTAAGCATGCAGCAGCTATTTGAAACAGATCGATTAGCTGAGGCTGTAAAGACCAATATTGTGACGCAAGAAATATTGGATGAGCATAAGCAGTTTATAGAAACCAGAGATATGTTTTTTCTATCGACGATAGATCATCGAGGTTATCCCACCTGTTCGTACAAAGGTGGCGAGACTGGCTTTGTAAAGGTACTCGACAAGAAGACGCTTTTATTTCCTAGCTTTGATGGCAACGGTATGTTTTTATCAATGGGAAACATCACGAAGAACCCTAATGTTGGGCTCTTATTTATTGATTTTGAAACGCCACATCGGGTTAGAGTACACGGCAAAGCAAGCGTTCTTCGTGAACCTGAGTACACCAATCGTTATGTAGAGGCAAATATGGTGGTGAAGGTTGATATTACTGAAATTTTCATTAATTGCACTCGGTATATCCATCGCTACAAAAAAATAGGCCAGTCTAGATATGTACCCAAAGAAAATAGCCGCACACCATTACCGCAATGGAAAAGAATCGATAACTTACAAGATTCTTTACCTAATCGTGATAAGCATATCGCCAATACCTTGGGCGGGACCATCTCTACAGAAGAATATGTAGAAATGGTTATTAAGGGTGAAGCTTAGAGCTAAATACTAATTCTGTGATTGTATAAAGGAAATGATGAACTCGTGTGTCGACTTCCCGATAAATGATAGTAGCTTAAGTGATATGCGCGCTCGGGCATTAAAACTTGAGTCCGAAGTAAAGAAAGTCATCGTTGGTCAGGAGGCTGCTATTCGACTCATGTTGATTGCTATTTTTTCAAGAGGTCACGTCTTGCTAGAAGGTGATGTAGGCGTGGGGAAAACGACGCTCTTAAGAGCGGTAACGCGAGCCATTGGTGGAGCGTATGAGCGTATCGAAGGTACCGTTGATCTTATGCCAAACGATTTGATTTACCATACTTATATCAGCGATGAGGGCAAACCTAAAGTTGAGCCAGGCCCATTGTTGCGTTCTGGTGAAAACATCTCCGTTTTTTTCTTTAATGAAATTAATCGAGCTAGACCGCAAGTGCATTCGCTTATGCTTCGCGTGATGGCTGAGCGAAGTTTGTATGCGTTCAAGAAAGAGTTCCGCTTGCCTCATCTGTTAGTGTTTGCTGATCGAAATCAAGTCGAAAAAGATGAAACTTTCGAAATTCCATCTGCTGCCAGAGATCGCTTTATGATGGAGATTCCCATTCTAGTACCAGAGGATGTGGAAACAAGAAAGTCACTCATCTTTAACACAAAATTCCATGACACAGATGCACTGACTAGCCTTATTGAACCCAATATCTTGTCATTTGATCAATTAAATGCATTTGGTGTTGGACTACAAAATCATATTGAAGCAAGTCCAGTACTGCAAGACTATGTCGCCAATATTTGGCAAGCAACACAAACACCAGAGCGATATGGGATTGAAATAGAAGATGTTGATAGTTCACATTTAGTGCACTCTGGTGCCAGCCCGCGCGGAATGGGTATGCTGATGAAGGCAGCGAGAGTCAATGCTTGGCTTTGCAATCGAGAGTCGCTAATACCAGAAGATGTTCACCAAGTTTTTCATGAAGTCATTGCTCATCGGATAGTGCTAAACCCTATGTTTGAATCAAGGCGCACTAAACTGACTAGAGGATTAACAACAAAAATCATTCAGCATGTTCCAGTGCCATAAAGTTAGAATGACGGACATAGAAAAAATATTTACCTATCAGATTAATTGGAAGTCACATGGTTATCATAAGGGAAGCCATCGCGGCACGCATATTGGTTTAGGGTTTGATTTCCGTGGCAATTCGCCATTGCTTGAATATCCTGATCCTCGCCGAGTTGATATTCGACAGACGATTAATGACTTGACTGATCAAGTGCATGTCAGGGTGTTTAACCAAAAAAATGCAACGCCAGTTTATGCGCTTTGCGACTTATCTGCTTCAATGCGTTTCAAAGGAAAACAGAAAAAAATTGCATTGGCAGCAGAGATTGTTGCTTCAATTGCTTATTCTGTGCAAGAAGCTGGTGATGCTTTCGGATTTATCGGTTTCA
>JBFIDU010000128.1:0-5370 GCA_041603755.1 Methylophilaceae bacterium | reverse complement strand
TAGCGGTAACATTTGGTGCCCATACAAGTGAGGTGTTACTCAAATACCACCCCAAAGGTATTTTTAGAACATTTGATGATTTAGCTGAGTGGCTGTTAAACAATGCATAACAAAACGATACAATTTAAAAGTAGTGATTTGCATGAGAAATCAACTGGCTTACGTTTTGACTTGCCACAATTAAGTGAGCATGCAACTGGCTTTGTGATACGATTCGGCAATAAACCATATGCCTACGTTAACCAATGTGCCCATGTGGCTGTAGAGCTTGATTGGCAAGAGGGAGAGTTTTTTACATCAGATAAAGAACTGTTGATTTGTGCAACCCATGGTGCTTCGTATGAACCTGATACTGGATATTGTGTCTATGGACCTTGCAAGGGAAAAAGGCTGCAACCGCTGCGTGTGACAGAGCAAGATGATGTGATTACTATTCATATAGATTAAGTGTTCGACCAATAACAATATTTTTTAGGAAATTGAAATGTCTGGAAATATAAATACTGAAGATAACCGCTGGCAAAAGGAAGTCATTGAAAAATTAGCAATGGCAAGCTTAAATGAACAAAAAACTGCAAGACGCTGGAGTGTATTTTTTAAAATATTGTTATTCGTATATCTCTTTACGTTACTCGCTTATGCAGTCGGTTGGGTTGTTAAAGATGGTAAAGCTGTTATTGGCGAACATACTGCACTGATCAATATATCAGGCGTTATTTTGCCAGGTGGCGAGGTGAATGCAGAAGCGGTTTCTGGTAGTTTAAAAGATGCTTATGAAAACAAGGGTACGAAAGGGATTATTTTACGTATCAACAGCCCTGGAGGTAGTCCTGTTCAAGCTGGCATTATTAATGAGGAGATTAAAAGGCAGAAAAAGCTGCATCCCAAGATTCCTGTTTACGCAGTAGTTGAAGACATTTGTGCTTCAGGTGGATATTACATCGCAGCCGCTGCTGATAAGATTTACGTAGATAAGGCGAGTATTGTAGGGTCTATTGGCGTTTTAATGGATGGATATGGCTTTACTGGCACGATGGAAAAGCTTGGTATTGAAAGAAGGTTATTAACCGCAGGTAAAAATAAGGCGATGCTTGATCCATTTTCACCTGTTAACCCAGAACATGAGAAATATGCCAAGAAAATGTTAGATGAGATTCATGAGCAATTTAAATCCGTCGTGAGAGAGGGAAGAGGTAGTCGCTTGCATGAAACCGAAGAAACATTCAGTGGTTTATTTTGGACTGGTGAGGAAAGTATAAAGATGGGCTTGGCCGATGCCCTTGGTAATACTGATTATGTAGCCAGAGAAGTCATTAAGCAAAAAGAGATCATTGATTTTACCTATCAGGAAAGTTTTGCAGATCGTTTTGCTAAGAGGTTGGGTGCTAGCATCGCTGAGCATATAGGGTTTGATGTTAATGCTACAGGATGGTCACTAAGGTAGTGAAATGTAAAAAAGCTGGGATATCCCAGCTTTTTATGTAGGTGAATAGACTTTATAGAGAGTACCTTTAAGTCATCGACTTGGTGTAGTTAATTAGACCATTTGTCGAGCTGTCGTAATTTGTGACCACCTCATCGCTAGTGAGCTGAGGCAAAATGCGACTGGCAATTTGTTTGCCATATTCAACACCCCATTGATCATAACTATTAATATCCCAAATAATACCTTGGACGAATATCTTATGTTCATATAACGCAATTAGCCTGCCTAGCGTACGAGGTGTCAATTTGTTAAACAAAATTGAAGTCGTTGGGCGGTCACCTTCAAAAATCTTGTGTGGCAGCAGTTTTTCCAGTTTCTCTCCAGAAAGACCTTGTTCCTCCAATTCGGCACGCGCTTCCTCTTTTGTTTTGCCTAACATCAGTGCTTGCGTTTGCGCCAAAAAGTTTGCTAGCAGGATTTTATGATGCTCATTTCCATTTGACCCTACTTCATAATGACTATGAATTGGCATAATAAAATCTGCGGGAACAATTGGCGTGCCCTGATGGATGAGTTGGTAAAATGCATGTTGACCATTCGTACCAGCTTCACCCCAGATAATTGGCCCGGTTTTATAGTGAACACGTTTGCCATCTCGGCACATAAACTTACCATTACTCTCCATATCCGCTTGTTGCATATAGGCAGGGAAGCGTGCCATGCTTTGATCGTAAGGCAAAATAACATGCGAGTCTGCATGGAAGAAGTTGTTATACCAAATACCGATGAGTGCCATTATAACTGGCATGTTTTGTTCTAGCGGCGCGGTTCTAAAGTGTTTATCCATGTCATGGCCACCTGTCAGCAATTCTTCAAAGTTGTCCATGCCGACATAGATTGCAATAGACAAACCAATTGCAGACCACAAAGAGTAGCGACCACCAACCCAGTCCCAAAACTCAAACATATTATTTCTATCAATGCCAAAATCGGTAACTGCATCAGCATTCGTTGATAGGGCGACGAAGTGTTTGGCAATATGCTTATCATCCTTCGCGCTATTTAAGAACCAGGCACGTGCAGAGCGTGCATTGGTCATGGTTTCTTGTGTAGTAAATGTCTTGGACGCAATGATAAACAGTGTCGTGTCAGGGTTACATTTTTCTAATGCACGAATCAAGTGAGCCCCATCAATATTAGACACAAAATGTACATTTAGGTCTGGACTTGCATAAGGTTTTAATGCATCGCAAACCATCACTGGCCCTAAATCTGAGCCGCCAATGCCAATGTTGACGATATCGGTGATACGTTTGCCTGTATAGCCTTTCCATTCACCATTCCGTACTTTTTCTGAGAATAAGCGCATTTGCTTTAGCACAGCATTCACATCTAGCATCACATCATGCCCATCAACATAAACAGGTTCGTTGCTACGATTCCGCAGTGCTGTATGAAGGACGGCACGATCCTCTGTAATATTAATCTTTTCACCTGAAAACATGCGTTCGCGCCAGTCTTCAATTTTTGCCTCACGCGCTATTTGAAAAAGCAAAGTCAGCGTTTCTTCTGTGATGCGATGTTTTGAGTAATCTAAAAGTAGGTCATCAAACGTTAAACTAAATTTATCGAAACGTTTGGGGTCAGCTTTGAATAAATTGCGCATATGTAGCGCAGAGATAACTTTTTCGTGTTCGCAAAGTGCTTTCCAGCTAGGGTGTTGAGTCAGTCTTGCCATTTATTAATATATTTTTCTAATAAGTTGATGTAATTATAATCACTGATTGTTAAGTTAATGTTATTACTAGTCCAGCTAATGGAGGAATCGTAATGGTTAGCGAGTGATGCTGGTTCATCCATGCAATATTTTCAGATTGCATGATGTCAGGGTTTCTCACATTACTACCGCCATAATGTGCACTGTCTGTATTGAGTACTTCTTTGTATTCTCCAGCGACTGGCACACCTATACGCTGCCCAATTCTTGGGACAGGTGTAAAATTCAACACTATTATAGCAAATGTATGATTAATTCCACGTCTAATGAAACTGAGCAGCGATTGATCTGCATCCTGACATTCCAGCCATTCAAATCCAGCTGGTTCAAAGTCTAAGGTATGAAGCGCTTCATGAGTTTGATATAAATCATTCAAGTCACGATTGAGTTGTTGAATGCCGCGATGGAAGTGGTGATTTGACTCCGAGTCATTTAGCAGGTGCCATTCGAGACTAGTGTTAACATTCCATTCGCTACGTTGTCCAATTTCATTCCCCATGAAATTGAGCTTTTTACCAGGCGATGTTGTTTGTAGACAAAATAACAATCTTAAATTGGCGAACTGTTGCCAAGTATCACCAGGCATTTTGTTGAGCAGTGATTGTTTGCCATGCACTACTTCATCATGCGAAAACGGCAGTACAAAATTTTCGCTATATGCATAAAGCTGACCAAAGGTTAGTTTGTTATGATGAAATTTTCGATGGACAGGATCTTCTTCCATATAAGCCAGTGTGTCGTTCATCCAGCCCATATTCCATTTCATGCTGAAGCCTAAGCCACCGGCATAGACAGGTCTTGAAACACCTGGCCAAGCCGTAGACTCCTCTGCAATAGTCAACACTCCTGGAAACTCTTCGCCTACAAATATATTAAGTTGTTTTAAAAACTCAATAACCTCTAGGTTCTCCCTGCCACCATATTTGTTCGGTAACCATTCTCCTTCTTTACGTGAGTAGTCCAGATAAAGCATTGATGCAACGGCATCAACACGTAAACCATCCAGATGAAACTCATTAAGCCAGAAATGTGCGTTGCTAATAAGGAAGTTACGCACTTCATTGCGGCCATAATTGAAAATATAGGTTCCCCAATCTTGGTGTTCACCTAAGCGCGGATCTTCATGCTCATAGAGTGCTGTGCCATCAAATCGCGCAAGCGCCCAATCATCTTTTGGGAAGTGACCTGGTACCCAGTCAAGGATAACGCCAATATTGGCTTGATGAAATTGGTCAATTAAGTAGCGTAAGTCATCAGGTGATCCAAAACGATTGGTTACACCAAAATAGCCAGTAGTCTGGTAACCCCACGATTCATTCAATGGATGTTCTGTAATTGGAAGTAACTCAACATGCGTATAGCCCATTTCAACGACATGGGGGACTAATTTTTCTGCAAGTTCACGATAAGTTAAGAAATGGCCATCATTGTTACGTTGCCAACTACCCAAGTGAACTTCATAACAATTAAAGGGTGCATGTAGCCAGTCTTTTTCTTTTCTATTGTTTAGCCATGTGCCATCTTGCCATTGATGAGAGCTATCACTTATTTTGCTGGCATTGCCTGGACGTTGTTCAAATTCAAAACCATACGGGTCTGTCTTGATCAAAACATGTCCAGTATGACGGTTGCGAATTTCAAATTTGTAGATATCATTAGTGGTTAAATGCGGAATAAAAATCTCCCACACGCCACTGCTGCCAAGCGCGCGCATGCTATGAATTCTTCCATCCCAGTTATTAAAGCTACCAACTACACTCACACGTTCTGCGTTTGGTGCCCACACAGCAAACCGATATCCAGAAACGCCTTGCAGCAACAATTTTTGTGCTCCAAGCATTTTGTAGGCTTGCTTAAGTTTGCCTTCGGCAAATAAATATAAATCATCATTTGAAATAGAGCTGCCAAAAGAATAGACGTCATGGGTTTCAAATACATGGCTGCCGATTTCGATTTTCAGCAGGCATGGTGCAGTCATCTTTACTGTGCTTTTTAGCGTAAAGAGTGGGTGCTTATCAGTCTGCTTGAGTTCTACCCATTTTTGATTTATCTGAACAGAAATTTTTTCTGCCCTTGGATAAAAAACTCTGAGTATGTGTTGATTGTCAATTTGATGCAGTCCAAGAAAACTAAAGGGGTCATGGTGTTTCGCATCGATGATTTTTTG
>JBFIDU010000127.1:0-5378 GCA_041603755.1 Methylophilaceae bacterium | reverse complement strand
GCTCTGGTAGGTCGGTACCTGCATGCTCTAAATCATCTTCTTTTACAAACCCGCGGCTCATTATTCCCACTCAATAGTTGCTGGTGGTTTGCCAGAAATATCGTAAACGACGCGATTAATTCCTTTAACTTCATTGATAATACGATTAGAAACTTTACCTAGCAGACTATAGGGTAACTCTGCCCAATGTGCTGTCATAAAATCACTGGTAATCACCGCACGCAATGCAACAACATAATCATAAGTCCTGCCATCACCCATTACACCCACTGATTTGACGGGTAAAAATACTGTGAATGCTTGGCTAGTTAAGTCATACCAGCTTTTACCAGTGACTTTATCAATTGTGTTGCGCAGCTCTTCAATAAAAATTGCATCAGCGTGTTGTAGCAATAGCGCATACTCACGTTTGACTTCACCCAAAATACGAACACCTAATCCTGGACCAGGGAAAGGATGGCGATATACCATCTCACGTGGTAGACCTAATGCAACACCTAGTTCACGTACTTCATCTTTAAATAAGTCGCGCAATGGCTCTAATAGTTTCAATCCAAGCTTTTCTGGTAAGCCGCCAACATTATGATGGCTCTTAATAGTGACAGCTTTTTTAGATTTTGCACCGCCAGATTCAATGACATCTGGATAAATCGTTCCTTGTGCCAACCATTTAGCATTGGCACATTTTTTGGCTTCAGCTTGGAACACTTCCACAAACTCTGCGCCGATAATTTTACGTTTAGCTTCTGGGTCACTTACTCCTTCGAGTTTATCCATAAACTGATCTATTGCGTTGACGCGAATAACCTTGGCATGGAGTTGACCAGCAAACATCTCCATCACCATATCGCCTTCATTGAGGCGCAACAATCCATGGTCTACAAAGACGCAAGTCAATTGATCACCAATAGCGCGGTGAATAAGTGCCGCTGCCACGCTGGAATCAACCCCACCTGAAAGACCTAAAATAACTTCTTCATCACCCACTTCTGCCTTGATATTGGCAACAGCTTCGGCAATATAGTCACCCATCACCCAATCTGGTTTTGCTTTACATATGCCCAATACAAATCGCTCTAGAATTGCTTGTCCTTGTTTGGTATGGGTCACTTCTGGGTGAAACTGCACGCCATAAAACTGACGCGTCTCATCCGCAATGGCGGCATAAGGCGTTGTTTCATTACTGCCAATCACTTTGAAACCTTCTGGTAGCTTCGTTACTTTATCGCCGTGACTCATCCATACATCTAATAAACCATGACCTTCAGCATTGGTCTCATCTTGCAAAGCGCGGAAGAGGGCAGAATGACCACGTGCACGCATCTGTGCATAACCGAATTCACGTTTTGTACCAGCTTCTACTTTCCCACCCAATTGTTGCGCCATGGTTTGCATACCATAACAAATACCAAGTACTGGTACACCAAGCTCAAACGTAATTTCAGGTGCCTTGTCTGTCGCATCATCGTAAACGCTGGCATGACTACCAGATAAAATGATACCGTCAGCGCCAAAATCACGCACAAATTCATTGGATACATCACAAGGATGGATCTCACAGTAGACATGCGCCTCCCTAATGCGTCTAGCAATTAGTTGTGTGACTTGGGAGCCGAAATCAAGAATCAGTATTTTTGAGTGGTTCATGAAAATGCCATTAAAAAATTTGGGCAAACAGCCTGTAACTGATTTGCCCAATATTTGGTTGCAAAATTTAGTTTATGCGGTAATTTGGCGCTTCTTTTGTAATTTGTACATCGTGGACGTGCGATTCTTGCATGCCAGCACTTGTTACTTGTACAAATTCCGCTTTTTCGCGCATTTCAGTAATGGTTCTAGCACCAACATAGCCCATCGAAGCACGTAATCCACCCATCAATTGATGAATGACGGCAATCACACTGCCTTTGTAAGGAACGCGACCTTCAATACCTTCGGGTACTAATTTATCTGCATTACCATTATTTTCTTGGAAATAGCGATCGCTAGAGCCTTTTTTCATTGCACCGATAGAGCCCATGCCGCGATATGACTTATAAGAGCGGCCTTGATAAAGTTCAACCTCACCTGGTGCTTCCTCAGTACCCGCAAACATGCCACCTAGCATTACACTGTAGGCACCTGCTGCAATCGCTTTAGAAATATCACCAGAGAAGCGGATGCCACCATCTGCAATAAACGGTATGCCAGTACCTCTTAGTGCTGCTTCAACATTAGCAATTGCTGTTATTTGTGGAATACCAACACCTGCAACGATACGTGTCGTACAAATAGAACCTGGGCCTATCCCGACTTTAACGCAGTCTGCTCCTGCATCTACCAATGCTTTAGCTGCATCCGCAGTTGCAATATTACCGCCAATAACCTCAATATTTGGATAGTTTTTCTTCACCCAAGCAACTCGGTCTAATACACCTTGTGAATGACCATGTGCAGTATCAACGACAATCACATCGACACCTGCATCAGCTAATGCTGCTACGCGTTCTTCAGTACCTTCACCCACACCCACGGCAGCACCAACGCGTAAACGACCTTTGCTATCTTTCGATGCATTAGGATGGTCGCTCGACATTTGAATATCTTTAACAGTGATTAAACCTTTTAGATTGTCATTATCATCAATGACAAGCACACGCTCTAGACGATGGCGATGCAAAAGTTCTATCGCTTCTTCACGTGGTGCTCCATCTTTTACCGTGACCAAGCGTTCACGAGGCGTCATAATATTTTTAATCGGTTGGTCCAGGTTTGTTTCGAAACGCAAGTCTCGATTGGTCACAATACCAACAACCTTGCCATTATCTACAACAGGTAAGCCAGAAATTTTATGCAATTCTGTCAGTTCTAGTACGTCACGCACTGTCATGTGGCTTTGAATAGTCACTGGATCATTCACAATTCCAGATTCAAATCGCTTTACGCGGGAAACATGTGCAGCTTGTTTGATAGCAGACATATTTTTATGGATAACACCCAAACCACCTTCTTGTGCCAACGCAATGGCGAATGGAGCTTCTGTGACGGTATCCATTGCAGCAGAAACCAGTGGGATGTTGAGTCTAATATTGCGCGTGAATTGCGTACTTAAATCAACTTCACGTGGCATAACCACAGAGTGCGCAGGAACTAATAAAACATCATCGAATGTAAGAGCTTGTTGCAGCAAACGCATCAGTAATCCTTTATTTGCAAAACGCGATTATACAGAATAGTTTGCTAAGCTGCGAGTGCAAGATTATGTTTTCAGCTGATTGATTTACAACAAAGTCAACTTTACACTCATGCGTGCGTTTATTGTTATTGTCAAATGCGTTAGGCATACTGTAATCTAAGATATTAGTAGCATTAGTAGCATTAGTTGCTGATAATTAAAAGGGTTTGCTATGAAAGTGCAACAAATATTATATTCACTATTCTTGGTGGCATTGGTATTACCAATAGCAGCCAGTGCGCAAATATACAAATGGAAAGATAAAGATGGCGTGATGCGCTATTCTGATATGCCACCACCGCCTAATGTTGAGGTGGAGACAATTGGTAAATCAGCGAAAGATCCGTATGCCAGAGCAAAAGCTTCACAAGCAGCAGAGACGCAAGGCACAGTAAAAAACAGTGAGACTGGTGAAGTTGCTCCACCAGACAAAAAAGATGAAATCGTTGATCCTTCCGTTGATCCCAAGCAAACACAAATTCAAAAAGCTGAGATGGAAAGACAGAAAAAGCTTGATCAGGAAAAACAAGCAAAAATAGATGCTGAAAACTGCAGCGCAGCAAGGGCAAATTATCAAACTTATTTACAGGGCGGACGCGTTTATAAAATCAATGAAAAAGGTGAACGCGTGTTTATGGGTGATGAAGACTTAGCAGCAGGTAAAGCGCAAGCACAAGCTGAGATTAATCAATATTGCAAATAATTAATTAAGCATGTTCATCAGACGGAGCATCCCCTCCGCCTTTTTTCATTATTTTCCCATCGGCAGCGCGCTGCTTTCTCACTTCTTTCGGGTCAGCAATCAAAGGCCGGTAGATTTCCACACGGTCCATGTGTCTTAATGGTGTATCAAGCTTGGTTAGTTTGCCAAAAATGCCCACTTGATTTTTGGATAAATCAATTTCTGGGAACTTGCTAATGATATTAGAAGCTTGTATTGCTTCTTCTGCTGTGGTTTCAGGCGCAACCTGGATAGGAATAATGAGTTGCTGATGAGGCAGGGCATAGGCCACCTCAACTGTGATATGGTCTCCACTATTTGCTGCTGTACTCATACTATTCAATACCTTTATTAGCGTAAATTTTATCTGCCTGCACAACAAAGCTATCAACAAATGTCGTCGCAATATGGTTAAAAACAGGGGAGATTAATCTTTCCAAAAAACTGTTTGCAAACTCGTAATTCAATCTAAATTCAATTTTACAGGCGTCTGGTTTCAATTCAATAAAGCGCCAATCACCTTCCAGATGTTTAAACGGACCATCTTTAAGTTTAATATCCATGTGCTCTGGAAACGACTTGCTATTGATGGTAGTAAAATTTTGTTTGATGCCATGATAATTAATATGCAAAGTTGCACTAGTGCTGGTGTCTGTTCTTTCTAACAAATCAACACCACCGCACCAAGGTAAAAACCGCGGGTAATCTTCTACTTTATCAACTAAATTAAACATCTCTTTGGCAGAGTGCATGACTAAAACTGTTTTTTCTACCTTATTCATCCAAGCTGTTCTTTTTAAACTAGCGTAAAATACACATTTTAAGCTATTTAGCGTTAACACATGAGTATTGCCCAAAATAAAAAAGCATTTTTTGATTACTTTATCGAAGAAAAGTACGAAGCTGGAATCGTTCTAGAAGGCTGGGAAGTCAAAGCCATTCGCGATAATCGCGTCAACATTAAAGAAGCCTACGTAGTTATTATGCGTGGAGAGGTCTACTTAATTGGCTGCCATATTAACCCTTTAGGTATGGCATCTACCCATGTGCGACCTGATTCGACAAGAACACGTAAACTATTGTTGCATAATGAAGAAATTGCCAAACTGATTGGGAAAGTGGAACGGTCAGGCTACACCTTAGTGCCTTTAGACTTGCACTTTAGCAAAGGCCGAATTAAAGCGACCATAGGCCTAGCAAAAGGTAAAAAACAGCATGATAAACGCGATACGATTAAGCAAAGAGATTGGGAGCGCGATAAAGCCCGTATCATGCGCGCACATAATAAATAATGATTTATTGCTTGTGCAATTTTTGAAGCACTTGAGGCAGTAAGCCCGGTAAGTCCTCAGCAATTAAGCCTAAACCAAATAATTTTGCAGCTTCGCCATGCATCCAAACAGCTGCCGCAGAAGCCTCAAAAGCGGGCATGCCTTGCGCAAT
>JBFIDU010000126.1:0-5449 GCA_041603755.1 Methylophilaceae bacterium | reverse complement strand
GTAGCTAATTTGATAGCAGACGTATTAGATAATCCAGCTGATGAAGAGGCAATCGCGGCTACTAAAGCACGCGTGCATGAGCTCACATCACGCTTTCCTGTCTATGGCGATTAATAACTAATAAACATTACGCATGAAATGCCCTTTTTGTAGTGCAGATGATACCCAAGTCATTGATTCTCGTGTGAATGACGAAGGTGATGCAATTCGTCGCAGACGTCGTTGTGGTAGCTGTGATAAGCGATTTACCACCTATGAAACAGCCGATTTACGTCTACCGCAAGTCATTAAAGGTAACGGTAATCGTGAAGATTTTAAAGATGAAAAGTTACGTGAGGGCTTTTTTCTTGCATTACATAAACGACCTGTTTCTGCCGAGTTGATCGAAGAGGCCTTGCACCATATACGTAGTAAGTTGCTGGTTATGGGTGAACGTGAGGTGCCTTCGAGACAAATTGGAGAGCTTGTGATGGCAGAGTTACGTAAGCTCGATAAGGTGGCTTATATCCGGTTTGCATCTGTTTATCGTAGTTTTCAAGATGCCGATGATTTCCGCGATGCATTAAAAGATTTAAAGTAGGATCGATGATGACCAACTTCACGCCTGATGACCACCGATATATGGCGCAGGCGCTGCGGTTAGCAGAACAAGGTCTTTATACGACAATGCCTAACCCTCGTGTAGGATGCATCATCGTAAAAAATAATAAAGTACTTGGCGAAGGTGCACATCTCAAGGCGGGTACACCGCATGCAGAAATACATGCGCTTGCACAAGCCGGGGAACAAGCGGCTGGTGCAACCGCCTACGTCACGTTAGAACCATGCAGTCATCATGGAAAGACGCCGCCTTGTACAGAAGCACTAATTGATGCTGGTGTAGCAAAAGTCGTTGTGGCAATGGAAGATCCCAACCCATTGGTTGCTGGCAAAGGCATCGCTGCGTTACAAGCTGCTGGTATCGAAGTTAATTCAGGTCTTATGCAGCAGCAGGCACAGGCATTAAATCCAGGTTTCATTTCAAGGATGGTCAATCGCAGACCATATGTAAGAAGCAAAATCGCAGCAAGCCTAGATGGTAAGACAGCTCTTGCAAATGGTGTCAGTCAATGGATTACCGGAGCAGCGGCAAGAGCCGATGTTCAACATTGGCGTGCACAATCCTGTGCGATATTAACCGGTATAGGTACGATTTTAAAAGATAATCCTAGTTTAACTGTACGTAATTTGCCTATCGAACGGCAACCAATGAGTGTGATTGTTGATAGTGATTTGCGGATACCACTCACGGCAAAAATATTACAAAACCCATCCGTACTCATTGCTTTTGTTAGTGATCCTGACAAAAAAGCAAATACTTTGGCGGAAAGAGGAGTTTCTTTGTTATCCATATCAGATGATGAGGGTAATGTCTGTCTCAATAGCTTGTTAAGCCACCTTGCTAGCAACGAAGTCAATGAGGTGATGGTTGAGGGTGGGGAGTTACTCAACGGCTCGCTGATGAGGCTTAAAATGATTAATGAACTTATCATTTACTATGCGCCAAAATTGATGGGTGGAGATAGTAAGAACATGTTTGCATTCTCGTCTTTGCAGACAATGGAAGATACTATCCCTATCAATGTGACCGATATACGCATGTTCGGCGATGATGTCCGTATTTTGGCAAGGTGTGGCTAAACTTTGCAACTGATAGATACACATTGCCATCTTGATGCGAAAGAGTTTGACCTAGACCGGGCAGCGGTTATTCAGCAATCTGTGGCAACTGGTGTGGATATGATGGTTGTTCCTGCAGTTGCACCTGAAAATTTTAACCAAGTTGCTGTGTTGGCAAAAGAAAATAAGCATTGTAGTTATGCGCTAGGAATACACCCAATGTTTATCGATGGAGCAAAACCTGATGACATTCCTAGGCTTGATACGTTGGTATCTGAAACTTTGCAGCACGAAAATAAATTAGTGGCTATTGGTGAGATAGGCTTGGATTTTTATGTGACAAAAGAGAATAAGGCTACGCAAGAGTTTTATTTTAGGGAACAGTTACTTATTGCTAAAAAGTATGACTTACCGGTCATTTTGCATGTGCGAAGTGCAATCGATGATGTGCTCAAGCATTTAAGGCGCATTAAACTGCGTAGTGGGATTGCTCACGCTTTTAATGGAAGTACGCACCAAGCTGAGGCATTTATCGCACTTGGATTCAAATTAGGTTTTGGTGGTGCGATGACGCATACAAGGGCTAAAAAGATTCGTGCATTAGCTCAAAATCTACCACTTGAATCTATTGTTTTGGAAACAGATTCGCCTGATATACCACCAGCGTGGTTGGAAAGAAGTGAAAAAAATAGCCCAAAAGAACTGATGAAAATTGCAACTGTTTTAGCGGATATTAGGGGCATTCCTGTATCGCAAATCATTGAAATAACTAGGAAAAATTCTATACAAGTTTTACCAAAATTAGCTGACTTATTCACATGACTTGAAGTGTTACATTAACTCAGGCAAAAAAACTGTATAAAACCAAAGACATGCTGTAAGTAATTGATTTTATTGAATAAAAAAATAGATTAAAAAATGAACTTTTTAAAAAAACCCTTTCAAATTGGTAAGTTACGTTTTTATGAAACAACAATCCACAAAGTTATCCACAGTTTTTGTGGATGGAAATTTACTCGAAAATATTTCTAATAAAAATGCAAGTAAAAAATAATATTTTTTTCATAATTTTTTTGAATAACGATTCGTAAAGCATATCGTTTTTATGTATATCAATCAAAAACACTATCGTACGATTTGGCCAGATGCATCATCTCAATCGTTATCAATCATCGATCAAACGAAATTACCATTCAAGTTTGAAATTGTCGAAGTAAACTCATTGGAAATGATGGTAAAAGCCATAGGCACAATGCAAGTGCGTGGCGCGCCTTTGATTGGTGCTGCTGCCGCATATGGAATTGCGCTTGCCATGTTAGAAGACACTTCTGATGAATATTTAGATATTGCTGGGCTTCAACTGATTCAATCCAGACCGACAGCAGTCAACTTATCTTGGGCAGTTAAGCGTATGGTAGAGCTGTTAAAGGGTACACCTACAGCTAAACGGAAAAGTGCTGCTTGGTCGGAAGCAAGCCGCATTGCTGATGAAGATGTCAGACAAAACCAAACAATTGGTCAACATGGGTTTGCGCTAATTAAAACGGCATATCAGAACAAAGTCATGAATATTTTGACACACTGTAATGCTGGCTGGCTCGCTACCGTTGATTATGGCACAGCACTTTCTCCTATTTATGCCGCCCATGACGCTGGGCTTAAAATACATGTGTGGGTAGATGAAACACGGCCACGAAACCAAGGTGCAAGCTTGACGGCATGGGAGCTAGCGCAACATGGCGTGCCGCATACAGTGATTACAGACAATGCAGGTGGTCATTTAATGCAGCAAGGACTAGTTGATATGGTGATTGTGGGTGCAGATAGAGTAGCTGCTAATGGCGATGTTTGTAATAAGATAGGCACATACCTAAAAGCACTGGCTGCGTTTGATAATCAGATTCCATTTTATGCGGCAGTGCCCAGTCCAACGATTGATCAAGCACTTTTGCATGGTGGTCAAATTGAAATTGAAGAACGTCATTCAGATGAGGTGGCTTATATGCAAGGTATCACCCAGGATGGGCAAATTCATGCTTTTCGGATAATGCCGCATGAGAGTGTGGCTGCTAATCCAGCTTTTGATGTAACACCAGCAAGGCTGGTGACTGGCATCATTACTGAGTTAGGTGTATTTGATCCAGCGCAAATTATTGCAATGAATACTGGTAATACAATGCCAGTATCATAGGAGGCTGAAATGAAACATGTGCCAAATGCAAGAAGAAAGTTTTTAGCAGGCTTAAGCGCGCTAACGGCAGGTGGTGTATTTTTTGGTTATAAGACGCTCAGCATTAACGCCAAAGAAAATGATCAGCTTGATTTGGCGGTGAGCGACAAAGTTGTACCGAAGGCGAAGGCGCGAATGGGCATCAATTTCAGTGGAATTGCCTATTGGGCATCTGAACTGCCATTTGCAAACTTTATGCATCAATCTGGAGAGTGGGTAAGTCAGCCGCCTAATTACGGGGATTGGGGCACTGGTCCTAAACTCGACTTGGATGAAAACGGCTGGGTCAAAAAGCTTGAAAATGGTTGTGCTGCAACCAAAATACTTTGTTCTGGCGATAAAGTCCAATATCCCAGTGGAATCTACACTATTCTCTATGATGGTGAGGGTGAAATCGAGTTGCTTTTTTCAGTTGGGGTCGTAAAAAAATTAAGCGAAGGCCGTATGGAAGCTGATGTGGATGCAACCAAGGGTATGCTGGCTATTAATATTACAGCTACTAATCCGCAAAATTACATGCGCAATATTCGCGTGATTGCACCTGGTCTAGAAGCAAGTGATGAAAAAAATCCGTGGCGGCCTGATTTTTTGAAACGATGGGAAGGTGTTGCTTGCATTCGCGTTATGGATATGATGGCAACCAATCACTCCAAACAGTCTAAGTGGATAGATAGGCCAAAACCGAACGATATTAGTTATGCCGTGAAAGGTGTGCCAGCTGAATTGCTGGTCGATTTAGCAAATCGTTTACAAACGGATATTTGGTTTTGTATGCCACATCTGGCAACAAATGAGTATATTCAACAGTTTGCGATGTTGGTAAAAAATAATTTACAGTCTGGCTTGCGTGCATGGATAGAGTACTCCAATGAAGTGTGGAACGGTGCGTTTGATCAATATCACTATGCAGAAGAACAAGGTGCTAAGCTACGATTAAATCGCGATCGCTGGCAAGCCGCCTTTCTTTTTAATGCCAAGAGATCGGTTGAGATGTTTAAAATCTGGGAAAGCGTTTTTGATGACCAGCATCGGCTTGTTCGCGTTATTGCATCACAGGCGGCTAATGAGTGGCATGCTGATCAACTTTTGAATGCGCTTGAAGTTGTTGAACATGTAGATGTTTTAGCGGTAGCACCCTACGTCAGTTTAAACGTACCTTTACAAGCTGATGGGGATGTAGATGCAGAAACCGTAGCGAAATGGAGTTTGGATAAATTGTTTACACATATCAACACTGTTTGCTTACCGCAAGCTAACGCATGGATGCAGAAAAATAAAAAGGTAGCGGATACACATGGGTTGAAACTCGTTGCTTATGAGGCGGGTCAGCATTTGGTTGGTGTTGCAGGTGCTGAAAATAATGACAAATTAACGCAATTATTTCTGCAAGCTAATCAAGACAAACGGATGGGCGAAGTCTACGTACAATATTTAGATGCATGGCAGTCTATCGGTGGTGACCTAATTTGCTTATTTAATAGCACGGAAAAATGGTCGCGTCATGGCAGTTGGGGATTATTACAGGATTATAATGAGTCTGCAGCTAGTTCACCTAAGTTT
>JBFIDU010000125.1:0-5504 GCA_041603755.1 Methylophilaceae bacterium | reverse complement strand
GTATCTTGATAGCATTGCTCCATCTTAATTCTAAGGTCTGCTAGCGTAGCTGTTGCCTCTGCTGCTTTGCCTTTTTTGATGTAGTCGGTATAAGCTGGCAAGGCAATGGAAGCAATTATCCCGATAATTGCAACCACTATCATCAGCTCCAGCAACGTAAAACCTGTTTGTGTCGGATTAAATTTCTTCATTTCGAAACACCTTTCATATGATGCTACCGACTATGCCAAACTCTTGTGAATGTTGTCTAGCACTATCCGATAATCGGTAAAAAACTCAGAATAAGCGGTAAAAATACTTCTATTCTGCTTTATGAAAGTTTCAATGATAAAATACACCTCTTACTATTTTTTTGTCGAAATATGATGCGCAAGACATTGATTTATACCTTATTGATTGCTGCTTATGCCGCTATATATGGTTGTGGCACGACTGGCCCTTTATATATCCCAGAGCAACGTTATCCACAAGATGTAAAATCTAAGCCGACAGAAGAAATAGATACTACGCAACCTGAGCAAACACCTAATAACTAAAAGATATCACTGTGAATTTTTTTGAATTAAAAGATGGCGTTATACACGCTGAACAAGTTCCTCTTAGCCAAGTAGCTGAAGAATTTGATACTCCCTGTTATGTCTATTCAAAACAGGCGCTAACCAATGCCTTCACTAATTTTCAAGCTGGCCTTAACAACACGGACCATTTGATTTGCTTTGCTGTAAAATCAAACCCTAATTTAGCAGTGCTGAATCTATTTGCTGAGTTAGGTGCTGGCTTTGATATTGTCTCTGGTGGTGAGCTTGCTCGTGTGATTGCTGCTGGCGGTGACCCCAAAAAAGTTGTGTTCTCTGGTGTTGGTAAAACAGCGGATGAAATGCGTGCTGCGTTAGAAGCTGGTATTTTCTGCTTCAATGTGGAGTCTGCCAGTGAGTTACAAAGACTGAATAAAGTAGCTGCAGAAATGGGCAAAATTGCACCAGTTTCTTTGCGTGTTAATCCTGATGTCGATGCAAAAACACACCCTTATATCTCAACTGGTCTAAAAAATAATAAATTTGGTGTTGCTTTTGAGGATGCCATTGCAGTCTACAAAGAGGCTGCAAGCATGCCGAATATTGCAATACATGGTGTTGATTGTCATATTGGTTCTCAGATTACTGAAATTGCACCCTTTATTGATGCACTAGATCGTGTGTTAACACTGGTGGATGAATTAGAATCGAATAACATACATATTTCTCATATTGATGTGGGTGGCGGTGTTGGTATTACTTATGATGATGAAACCCCGCCTGAGTTTGCTGCTTATACGCAAGCAATTTTAAACAAGCTGAATCAAAAGCAAGTCAAACTGTTGTTTGAGCCAGGTCGTGCGCTAGTCGGTAATGCTGGCGTGTTATTAACCAAGGTTGAGTATATCAAACCGACAACTGCTAAAAATTTTGCTATTGTCGATGCCGCCATGAATGACCTGATGCGCCCTGCACTCTATGATGCCTATCACAACATTGTTGCTGCAAAACCTCGGCAAGGCGAAAAGACTCAATATGAGATTGTGGGTCCAGTATGTGAAACTGGTGATTTTCTGGGTCATGACCGAGCGTTAAACCTGCAAGAAGGCGATTTACTGGTCGTAGAATCGGCTGGCGCCTATGCCATGAGCATGGCAAGCAACTATAATACTAGAGCACGTGCGGCTGAAATTATGGTGGATGGTAATCAGTGCCATGTCATTAGAACGCGTGAAAAAATTGCGGACTTATTCGCCACAGAAAGAATACTGCCTTAACACTGTTTAATAGTTCAATCCAGAAAAATAGTTGCAGAATCTCGCACGAGACGTTAAATTAACCAGTGAGAGATTAACTCTTGTTACTCATTTATATAATTAAAGCTCAGGGAGATTTACATGAATAAGTTTGTACTTGCGCTAATAACAGCACTTTTACTAGTTGGTTGTGCTTCCACTAGTGGCCCATTGCCAGAAATTGCACCATATGATGAGCCAACTTATGAACCATTACCAGATATGGTTCCTGCAGAATAATTTCTGTATCAAAAAAAGCGAAGTTAAACTTCGCTTTTTTATTGGCTGTACTTAAAGTGTGTATCACTTAATCAAAAATTACCGTTTTATTGGCATAGGTCAAAATACGGTTATCAATATGCCAGCGTACCGCACGTGATAACACAACACGTTCTAAATCTCTTCCCTTTTGAACTAAGTCTTCAACTTGGTCACGATGTGAGATTCTAGCAATATCTTGTTCAATTATCGGCCCTTCATCCAACACCTCGGTTACATAATGTGCTGTTGCACCAATGAGCTTTACGCCACGTTCAAATGCACGATGATATGGCTTGGCACCAATAAAGGCTGGTAAGAATGAGTGATGTATATTAATAATCTGCTGTGGGTATCTAGCGACAAAATCAGAGGATAAAATTTGCATATATCGTGCTAAGACGATTAAATCAATGTTGTAATCGTCAAACAATTTAAATTGTGCCGCTTCAGCTTCTGCTTTGTTATCTTTATTAACAACAATGCGGTGAAAATCGATACCATAAAATTGGGCTAGTGGTTTTGTATCTTCGTGATTGCTGATAATCAGCGGTATCTCGCAAGCAAGTTCACCTTGCTTATGGCGATGTAATAAGTCAATTAAACAATGGTCGTATTGTGAAACCATCAATGCCAAACGGGGCTTGTGTTCCGAAAATTTCAGCTGCCAATGCATGCTAAATTTTGTTGCAACTACTTCAAAATGCTGTGCAAAAGATGCTTCGTCTAGATTAAATTGCGCCAAGTCCCACTCTACTCGCATTAAAAATAAACTATTTTCTGCATCTTGATGCTGGTCTGCGTGTAAAATATTGGCATTATGCTCATGCAAGAAATTGGCAATTGATGCAACGATGCCTTTTGCATCAGGGCAGGTAATCAGTAAAGTCGCGGTGTTTTTCATTAATATAGAAAAGTTTCAAGATGAATTCGCCGCATTATAACTGATAGTACATAGTGCGGATATATCAAAGGATATAATTACTTGAGTGAAATGAATACCTTACAACCGAACATCATACTGGCTAATCCAAGAGGGTTTTGTGCAGGTGTGGATCGTGCCATCATCATTGTAGAACAAGCGTTAGAGAAATTTGGCGCACCCATCTATGTCAAACATGAAGTAGTTCACAATAAATATGTTGTTGATGAACTGCGTAATAAAGGCGCTATTTTTGTAGAAGAGTTGGATGAAGTGCCAACAGGGAGCACCGTTATTTTCAGCGCGCACGGCGTATCAAAAGCAGTAAGAGCAGAAGCTGAAGCACGGGGACTGACCGCTTATGATGCGACCTGCCCGCTTGTGACCAAAGTCCATATAGAAGTTGCTAAAATGCGTGCCGAGAAAATGGAAATCGTTATGATTGGGCATAAAGGTCACCCTGAAGTAGAGGGTACAATGGGACAATCTGATGGTGGTATCTTTCTTGTTGAAACACCTGAAGATGTCACTGCTCTAAAAGTCAGTAATCCAGATAAACTGGCTTATGTAACTCAAACAACATTATCAATGGACGATGCAGCACAAGTTATTAATGTGCTTAAAGATAAGTTTCCTAATATTCAGGCACCCAAAAGTGATGATATTTGCTACGCTACTCAGAACCGGCAAGATGCAGTCAAAATAATGGCTAAGGATTGCGATTTGGTCATTATTGTAGGTTCACCTAACAGCTCAAACTCAAACCGCTTACGTGAAGTAGCCGAGAACCAAGGTGTTGAAGCTTACATGGTTGACAATGCCAGTTATTTAAAACAAGAGTGGCTAATCGGTAAAAAGAAAATTGGCGTATCTGCAGGTGCATCTGCACCAGAAGTGTTGGTGCAAGAGGTTATTCATACTTTACAAAAGCTTGGCGGACATGATGTGACCGAGCTTAAAGGTGTGGTTGAGAATGTAGTGTTCAAATTACCCAAGAATCTAATGACAGCGATGAAAGCAGCAGCATCATGAATTTTCATGCTAGCCGATGTAGCTCAGTTGGTAGAGCAGTTCATTCGTAATGAAAAGGTCGGGGGTTCAATTCCCTTCATCGGCACCAGAAAAATCTATGGCCAAACCTAAAATACCAATTTCATCGCTTGTTCTCATTCACACTGCTGATTTGCAAGTACTAATTATGGAACGTGCAGACAAAGCAGGCTTCTGGCAGTCAGTAACGGGCAGTATTGAGGATAACGAGACGCCTTATGAAGCGGCCATTCGTGAGGTACGTGAAGAAACTGGCATTGACGCCTTAGCCTATGACTTTGAAGATTGGCATGCCACCAACACCTACGAAATATATCCACACTGGCGCCACCGATATGCGCCAGGTGTTACAGAAAATGTCGAACATTTATTTGGCCTAACACTACCAACACCAATAGCAGTAAGACTAGCACCTGATGAGCATATTCGTTATGAATGGGTAGATTGGCGTGAAGCTGCAGAGCGCGTCTTTTCCTGGACGAATGTTGATGCATTGAAAAGATTAGGTGAAAAGCACGGATTAACACTCTAGCCATTTCCAAAATCAAGCACAACGTTATAAAATCAACTATTCTGGATTTAAAGCGTCTAACCAATTATGCAAGCACAAGCGATTCCTATTAAATTTGAGAAATTTCAATCAGCGAAAGACGATGACTGTCAGGCGCGCATATTGGCAGCGCGTGAAAAATTAGGCAAACGTCTCGTGATTTTAGGCCATCACTATCAACACGAAAGTGTCTATCGTCATGCCGACTACTCAGGTGACTCATTGAAGCTATCTAAATACTGCGAAAATTTAGATGCGGAATTTATTGTTTTCTTAGGTGTGCACTTTATGGCTGAGGTAGCAGATATTCTTAGCCGCCCAGATCAAATTGTGATTTTGCCTGACCTGGCTGCTGGCTGCTCAATGGCTGATATGGCAAATTTAGCCAAAGTAGAGCGTAGTTATCGTGAACTGAATAAAGTGCTCAATTTTGATGAAGACATAACACCGGTTACTTATATTAACTCTGCGGCTGATCTCAAAGCGTTTTGTGGTGAACATGGTGGTATCGTTTGTACCAGTACCAATGCACCTAAAATCTTGGATTGGAGTTTTAAACAACGTGAAAAAGTCCTGTTTTTCCCTGACCAAAACCTAGGTCGTTGGAGTGGGTACAAAATGGGTATCCCACTGGAACAAATGCCAATTTGGGATCCAGATTTACCACAAGGTGGGCTAACCATTGAAGAAATCAAAAATGCGAAGATACTTTTATGGAAAGGCCATTGTGCCGTACATCAAATGTTCCGCCCGCAGAATATTGAGCACTTTAAAAAACTGCACCCCGATGGAAAAGTGATTTCACATCCTGAGGCACCATTTGAAGTATGCTTAAATTCAGATTTTGTAGGGTCAACTGAGTATATTTTGAAAACAGTCACCGAAGCTGAACCTAATACCAAATGGTTAGTAGG
>JBFIDU010000124.1:0-5512 GCA_041603755.1 Methylophilaceae bacterium | reverse complement strand
ATTCGCCGCGCTATGAATCTCCCCATCATACTCAATCTCTTCATTACCCTTGGCTTCGATCTCTGTGCCATCTTCTAGCGTAAATTTATACGTGGTGTTTTCCAGATCTTTCTCTGTCACCAATACGCCTTGGAATGCCTCAGGGTTAAAGCGGAAGGTTGTACAACCTTTTAAGCCTTTATCGTAAGCGTAGAGATAGATGCTCTTGAAGTCTTCAAAGTCATAATCGGTTGGTACGTTAATGGTTTTTGAAATAGAGCTATCAATCCATTTTTGTGCTGCTGCCTGAATATCCACATGCGCTTTGGCTTTAATGGTGGATGAATCCATAAAGTAGTCTGGCAGTTTTTCTTCTGGTTTATCACTAAACGGCATAGCGTTTGGATTCACCAACTCACGGTATGCTAGTAACTCATAAGAGAAGACATCGACTTTCTCTTTGGATTTTTTACCTTCACGAATCACGTTACGGTTGTAATGGTGGGCAAAGCTTGGCTCGATACCATTACTTGCATTGTTTGCCAATGACAGTGATATCGTGCCAGTTGGTGCGATAGAACTGTGATGGGTAAACCGAACGCCTTTTTCTGCAATTTGATTACGCAAGCCCACTGGGAACTGCTGCATATAGCGGCTGTATTTACCAAGTAGTACTTTACCTGCAATTTTTTGTCCCACTTTGTAACCATCGGCTGCCATCTCTGGACGTTTAGCGAGCATATCGGCAGTGATGGTGAATTTTTCATCCATGATTGGCGCAGCGCCTTTTTCTTCTGCTAATTGGATGCCTGTTTCCCAGCCGATTTCTGCCATGACGCGGGTAACTTCTTCAGTGAACTTCAATGATTCTTCATCACCGTATTTTAGTTTCATCATGGTAAGGGTAGAACCGAGGCCTAAATAGCCCATGCCGTGACGGCGTTTACGTGCAATTTCTTGGCGTTGCTTTTCTAGTGGTAAACCGTTAATTTCGACGACGTTATCAAGCATTCTAGTGAAGATAGCGACAACTTCTTTATATTCCGCCCAGTCAAAATAGGCTTCATCGGTGAATGGCTTTTTCACAAACTTGGTTAAGTTAACAGAGCCTAGCAAGCATGCACCGTAAGGTGGTAATGGTTGCTCGCCACATGGGTTGGTTGCGCGGATGTTTTCGCAGAACCAGTTGTTGTTCATTTCATTGACACGATCAATCAGGATAAAGCCTGGCTCAGCAAAGTCATAGGTGCTAGCCATAATCACATTCCACAAGTTGCGTGCTTTAATGGTTTTATAAACACGGCACGCCACTTTACCTGCATCAACACCATTTTCTTTGGTGAGGTATTTACCTTTGACTGGCCACTCACGCCAGACGACGATTTCTGGGTTGTTGGTATCTAGGCCATCTACAATGGCTTCTTTCTCTGTTACTGGGAAAGCAAGCTTCCAATCCAAATCAGCTTTCACTGCCTCCATGAACTCTTTGGTGATTAAGCAAGAAAGATTGAATTGACGTAAACGACCATCTTCACGTTTTGCTTTAATAAAGTCAGTGACATCTGGATGGCTGATATCAAAAGTAGCCATTTGGGCACCACGACGGCCACCAGCAGATGAAACGGTGAAACACATTTTGTCGTAGATATCCATAAATGAGAGTGGGCCACTGGTATATGCACCAGCGCCCGCAACAAAAGCACCTTTTGGGCGTAGTGTTGAAAACTCGTAACCAATGCCGCAGCCTGCTTTGAGCGTTAAGCCTGCTTCGTGCACTTTGTCTAAAATATTATCCATGCTGTCTTCCACCACACCAGAAACCGTACAGTTGATAGTAGAGGTGGCTGGTTTGTGCTCTAGAGCGCCAGCATTAGAAGTGATACGACCAGCGGGGATGGCACCATGACGAAGCGCCCACAAAAATTTCTCGTGCCATTCTTCTTGTTTTTCTTTGGTTGGCTCTACGTCGGCAAGCGCACGGGCAACACGCGCATACGAGTCATCCATATTTTTATCAACATACGCACCATCTTTGGTTTTAAGACAATATTTTTTATCCCAAATGTCTAACGATACCGATTGAACTGGAATTTCCTTTGTCTCATCTGCACTTGATTTTTTTGATGACTCCACTGCTTTAAGCATTTTCGCTCCCACCTTCTTGTTCTGATTTGCTGTATGGCTACAGCTCCCTAAATATAACTTTTTGATTTTTATAAAAATAACTTATTTTTATTGGGGCTAAAGAACCCATCGAACACTATATATTGTGTTCGAGGTGATAATTTATGCCTTTATCCTGTGTTTTGCAACACTTTTTTACAAATTTGTAATGCACCATTTTTGGGCAAAAAACGTGCTACTTAGGTAAGCAATGGGATGCAGGCAATGTGAGTGATTACCAACATAAAAAAACAGTATAAAGAATATGTTTTTATACAAATATCTTACATCAATGTTTCTATCAGCATATGCGAAGCATTTCGCACGAAGCAAACTTTAACTATCTATGCGAAAATAGGGTATGCCTAGATTTTTATATACGTTATTACTGTATGTTGCCTTACCATTTGTGCCATTAAAATTATTGTGGCGCGGGCTTAAACAACCAGCTTACCGCCAACACTGGTTAGAGCGTTTTGGCTTTTATGAAAGTGAAGCTGAGAAGCCAATTATTTGGCTACACTGCGTTTCTGTAGGGGAGACGCACGCTGCTGTACCGCTAATCAAAGCACTACAACAAGCTTACCCAAAGTATCAGATACTGATTACGCACACGACACCCACAGGGCGAGCAGCCAGCGAGCAAATCTTTGCAGATGATGTATTGCGTGTTTACCTACCCTATGATTTGCCATTTGCTATCAAGCGCTTTTTAAATCACTTTAGGCCTAAGATTGGCTTATTGATGGAAACAGAGCTCTGGTTTAATTTGATTGCCATCTGTAGCAAACAAGATATCCCCATCTTGTTAATGAATGCCAGATTATCCGAGAAATCAGCAACGGGGTATCGCAAACTCGGCAAGCTGGCTTTTAATGGCTTAAGCAAATTAAGTGCGATTAGTGCACAAACACTGACCGATGCAAAACGTTTGGCAGCACTGGGTGCAAACAATATTACCGTCACGGGTAATCTAAAATTTGATGTAAAACCACCAGCGGACAGCACAGAAAGGGGTGCCGCACTGCGTGCATTGTTAGGGGATGCGCGCCCTGTGTTTTTAGCCGCCAGCACACGCGAAGGCGAAGAAGCCATGATACTGGAGGCTATACGCGATTTGGCCGTGTTAACGGTGATTGTGCCGCGTCACCCACAGCGGTTTGATGATGTGGCCAATCTATTGCAACAGAGCAACATTCCATTTGTGCGTCGCTCTGCATTACAACAACCAATTACGTCAGATATACAAGTGGTGCTGGGTGATAGCATGGGTGAGCTTTATACCTATTATGCGGCCTGTGATTTTACCTTTGTCGGTGGTAGCTTATTGAATTTTGGTGGCCAAAATTTAATCGAGGCAGCTGTGATGGCGAAGCCGATTTTGATCGGTAAACATACATTTAATTTTGCAGAAGCATCCGATACCGCTTTTGAAAAAGGTGCTGCGCTACGTGTGAACGATGTGGATGACCTGCGCAAAAAAATACAGTTATTGATGCTGGAAACAGACCAGCGCGAAACGATGAGTAAAGCTGCGATTGCTTATAGCCAGGCGGCAACGGGTGCAACGCAAAAAATGATGATTATCATTGCCCCTTATTTGTCAGTTAAAGCCTCTTTGGTTGATGACTAAAGCACACTGAACGTTTTAACTAATACCAATTCACAGGCACCAGCACCAGTATCATTGCGCGTGAGTGAACTTTTCCAGCGCCATCCTTTTGCTGGGTCGACGACCTCTACCAAATCACCCGTAAAACGCACCATTTGCCCTGTTTTGACAGATTGAATGGCTTCCGCAATGGCGGGGTTTGCTGGGATTAAGTGCATATTGGCGCTATTGGTTTCAATCTCTCGTCTTGGAATGGGAAATGATTCTACCTGCCAATGGTACCAGCGGTTACTTTGTGTCACGCGCACTTGATTGGAAACAGCAAGGTCTGCCATTGGACCCCAACCTAAGGCTAAATCTACTGGGACCAAGTCAGCTTCTTTATCTGAACGATAGTGTTTGGATGAGAGTACGCGCGCATGCATTTCAAAGGGTTCTAATGGCGTAATTTCATAGCCCTTGATAGTAACGACACCTTCATTAGTATGCTGGCTGGCGATGAATTGATTGGAGTCGCTTCGATGAAAATGTTGATAGCCACCGTAAGCGATTAAGGCAATAAATAAGATGAGTTTCCAATTCATCTCATCACCTTATTTAATGAGTTTGGATAACACCTTAAATGCCTCATGCTGCGCATTGCCTAGCCACTCAAATACGACCGACTCTGTGTTAGTGATGCTGCATCCAGCATCACGCATGCGTGCAATCGCATTGGCTTTATTGTTAGGACTGCGTGAGATGACTGCATCTTCTACCACAAACACTTGCTTACCTTGCGCAATAAAATCTAAGGCGGTTTGTAGTATACAAATATGCGTTTCCATACCAACAAGTATGATGTCTGATTTATCACGCTGGCAATGGGCTTTAAATTTAGGATCGGCACAAGCTGAAAATGCGGTCTTGGCAATCGGTTTAATACCACCAAAATACTGACTGATATCTGTTGTTGTTTCACCCAATGCTTGTGGGTATTGCTCGGTAGCCACTGTTGCTACTTCCAACAAATTAGCAGCCTGCAATAGTATGCCTGTATTTTTAATGACAGTTTGCATGGCTTCTGCTGACATGACTTGGCAGAGCTTGGTCTGGATGTCGATAACGACTAGCTGACTTAGGTTAGCATCTGCAATGGTCATTTTGCTATTGCACTCCATTAGACGCTGCTAGCAATTGCTGATTAATATCTTGTAGATCAGCTTCTGCAACGATGCCAGTTGCAAACTTCAAGCGAATGACGTTAACAAGATAGCTATATCTAGCTTGTAATAAATCACGTTTTGCTGAAAATAACTGCTGCTGCGCATTCAGCACATCAACACTGGTACGCACACCGACCTCGTAGCCCAATGTGGTGGAATCCAATTGGCTTTGACTACTCAGTAGAGCTTGCTCCAATGCCTTAACCTGCGCAATGCTGGTATTTAAATTGAGGTATGCCCGCTGTGCCTCTAGGTCTGTTTGACGATGCGCCAAGTCCAGATCATTTTGTGCTCTTTGTTTATTCAAGACTGCTTGTCTTGCTTGCGAACTGACAGAACCACCTAAGTAAATTGGAATATCAAGCTGCAAGCCGATAGTTGCATTTTGCAACTCGTTACCAGCGTTAAAAGGGGTGGGACTACCATCGGTATAGCTATGCGCATAGCTGGCTATGGCATCCAATGTAGGCAAATGGCCTGCGTTAGCACGCTCCACTTCTTGCTCAGCAAGTTTCAAAGCATCTTGCTGAATTTGTATATTCAAATTGTTTTT
>JBFIDU010000123.1:0-5543 GCA_041603755.1 Methylophilaceae bacterium | reverse complement strand
GATTGTAAAGCTTCTAGCTTGGCAAGCGCAGCCTTGCTATCAATCATTTCGGCTGCCTTTTCAATGCCATCTTTGAGTGACTGAGCAATACCTGCCACATAGATTGCAGCACCCGCATTTAATAAGACAATATCTCTGGGCGCACCAGTTTCTCCATTTAGAACTGCCATTACCATCGCTTTTGATTGTTCAGCGTTCTGTATCTGAATATCCTTTAAGGCATGAATAGCCAAGCCAAATTGTTGTGGATTAACTACGTACTCCGTTACTTTACCGTCTTTCAGTTCTGCTACGTGAGTGTCGCCAGTGAATGAAATTTCATCCATGCCATCTGCACCATGAACTACTAATACATGCTCACTGCCAAGCTTTTGTAATACATGTGCGAGTTTTGTTGTTAATGCTTGATCAAACACACCCATTACTTGCCGCTTTGCAGAAGCAGGGTTTGTCAGTGGTCCCAGTAAATTGAAGATAGTACGTACACCTAGCTCTTTCCTTAAAGGTGCCGCATATTTCATGGCACTATGATGATTTGGTGCAAACATAAAGCCTATCCCGATTTCTTCGACGCTAGCAGCAACTTCGGTTGGCGTTTTATTCACATCAACCCCCAAGGCTTCCAAGACATCAGCACTGCCACAGGTTGATGATACAGAACGCCCACCATGTTTTGCTACTTTTGCACCTGCTGCCGCAGCAACAAATGCAGAAACAGTCGAAACATTGAACGTTTGGATACCATCACCGCCAGTACCACATGTATCAACAAGATGTGTCGTATCTTTTATCTGCACTTTGGTCGACAAATGACGCATTACTGTAGCAGCAGCCGCAATTTCCTCAACTGTTTCTTCTTTTACCCTAAGTGCAATGAGTAAAGCTGCAATTTGTGCGGCAGTCAGCTCACCACTCATAACCTGTTGCATCACTGACAGCATTTGATCATGTGATAAGTTTTGCTTATTTAATAGTTGATTCAGGATATCTTTAAACATTATGGATAAGCTTTAATAAAGTTCTCTAGTAAATCATGCCCATATTCAGTCAAAATGGACTCTGGATGGAATTGCACACCTTCCACGGCCAATGTTTTATGTCTGATGCCCATAATTTCATTATCATCGGTCCATGCCGTAATTTCCAAGCAGTCAGGCAAACTTTCTCTTTCTATCACTAAAGAGTGATAGCGAGTCGCAGTATAAGGATTAGCTAAGCCTTTAAAAACACCTTGATTCGTATGATGAATCAAAGATGTTTTACCATGCATCAACGTTTTGGCCTTAATTATCTTACCACCATAGGCTTGACCGATACTTTGATGTCCTAAGCAAACCCCCAGTAGTGGAATTTTACCAGCAAACGCATGAATTAATGGCACTGAAATGCCAGCCTCATTTGGGGTACAGGGTCCCGGAGAAATAACGATATGCTTCGGCTTTAGCGATTCTATCGTCTCTAAATCAATCTCATCATTGCGAAAGACTTTTACTTCTTGACCCAACTCACCAAAATATTGGACGAGGTTGTAAGTAAAAGAATCATAATTATCTATCATTAACAACATATTCCATGTTCCTCAGTCTTATTCTTCAGTACAAATTAAAATAGTTTCGTAGTCATCTATATTCTATGCGCCAACAACTCATTTAATGCTTCAATTTCAACTGGGCGACCAAAGTAGTAGCCCTGAAACTCTTTACATCCATACTGGCGAAGCAAATCAAACTGTTCTTCAGTCTCAACGCCTTCAGCGATTACATTAAAATCCAACGCCTGCGCCATTAAAACAATTGCTTTGACAATTTCCGCATCGCTCGTATCAATAGTAATGTCTCTTACGAATGACTGATCAATCTTAATCTGAGTTAATGGTAATTTTTTAAGATAAATAAGAGAAGAGTAACCCGTTCCAAAATCATCCATTGCAAAACTAACGCCTAATAATCTTAACTCCTGCATTTTAAGTGCAGTATTCGTCACATCATCCACAACGACTGACTCAGTTAACTCAATCTTTAGCAAACTAGGATCAGCGCCTGTCTTTTCTAAAATCTTCTTTAAATCATGCACGAAACTAGACTGTCTAAATTGCTTAGCACTCACATTAACCGCTAATCGTACATTTTTACCATATTCATTAGCTTCCCATGATTTTAGCTGTCGACATGCTTTTTCGATTACCCATAAGCCAAAAGGTATGATCAAGCCAGTTTCCTCGGCCATCGGGATAAAGTCATCAGGCGAAACCATACCAACACCAGGCTTAACCCAACGCAATAATGCCTCGACACCAATAACTGTTTTATTCTTATCGACCTGAATTTGATAGTATAAAGCTAACTGATTCAACTCCAGGGCATTCCTAAGCTCTTCCTGCAATTTGGTCTTACTTTCAAAAGCCTGTTGCATCTGAGGGTTATAGAAACATAAGGTATTGCGCCCATTCGATTTAGCTTGATACATCGCCGTATCGGCACGCTTCAACAGTTCATCTTGCGTCACTTCGTATCCATTAAACATACAAACACCTATGCTGGAAGAACTATGGTGCTCAACGCCATCTAGGCGATACGGCATACTGATTGCATGTAGTAGCATCTCTGCTATTTCTCGCGCAAAAAGCTCAGCCATATCTGCGTTATCTTTTAGATTTTGCAGCAACACCACGAATTCATCGCCACCTAATCGGGAAACCGTATCATATTCTCGTAAATGACTCTTGATTCTTTCTGCAACCTGAATAAGAAGCTTATCTCCCACCTCATGCCCGCGCGTATCATTTAGGGATTTAAAGTTATCTAGATCAATAAACAATATTGCACCGAAACTCTTTTCTCTCGCACTGTGCGCGAATGCTTGATTGAGTCTATCCAAAAACAGTCTTCTGTTTGGCAACCCCGTCAGCGGCTCATAAAATGCGAGCTGATTAATTGATTCTTCGGCATTCTTTTGTATTGTGATGTCCCGTATAAAACCAGTCACAATTGGTGCACCGCCGGTTTCAATAGAAGTTAAGGTTAGCTCTACAGGAAACTCTGAGCCGTCTGCTCGCATTGCAGTTAACTCAATACGTTTATCAAAAAGGCGCTTTTCTCCGCTAACAATAAACTGCTGGTGCCCTTTTTGATGTGCTTCTCTTACTGATGGCGGGATTATGACTTCAGATAACGGTCTGCCCATTACTTCATTGCGCCGATAACCAAATATTTTCTCTGCTGCAGGATTGAACTCTATAATCTCTCCTTTATTATTAATTGAAATGATTGCATCTAATGCGCCTTCAATAACAGCCTTGTGTTTATTTTCGCTGGCAATCAATGCGTCCTCGAACGCTACCCTTTCGGATTGCATCACATGAATAATAATAGTAGTCAGAATGAGTACACAAACATAGACCCACAAAGAAATAAGCCCCTGATGAATGTCAATCTGATAAAAAGGACCATTCTTATTTATTGTGATCAAAATAGCACACACTGCAATGCAAAGTGCCAAAGAAGATGAAGCAACAAGACCCAGACGCATTGCAACCCAAACAATGATGGGAAGTACAAATATTGCAATAATAGAAATTTGCCCAGGCGTACCTATATCTGCAAAAAAAGTTAAGAATTGTATGATTAATGCAAGTATGCTCAGGCTAAGAAAAGTAACTTTTGACTGCCATAATTCATTTAATGACTTTTTGGTATACGCAAGCAATAAGGGCAGCACCATATAAACCCCTACAGTGTCTCCAGCCCACCACGTCACCCAAGTAGTGATGAGATTGTCATAGTCAACAATGCCTGCATACAGTAAATTGGCAACCCCATTTGAAGCTGACAACACCATTCCTATTGCAGATGCAACAACTATCAGAAACACGTCTTTCATTCGGATTAAATTGAGATTTAAACCAAATTTGTTCAGCAATCCATATGTAACAACTGGCCCGAATGTATTCCCTACCGCAATGAATAGGGATAGTAATAATGAGGCCCCAATAGATAAATTAACTAGAAAAGCACCTAAAAAAACGGCAACACTTAATCTTAAGCCACCTGTAAGAAGTGCATACACGGCAATACCAGTTGGCAGCCATATAAGCGTGACATGGGAGCCTACATAAGGCAACATTAAGCCCAGCCTTCCAGTCACAAAGTAAGCTAACGCTGTGAGTGTGATGGCTGGTAATAATGATAATTTAATCGCCATGGCTGAGTGGCTTTTTTTGTGCCAGATCAGAAGTAATACTCGTATCTAATCCAGCTTGCACCATCTGTGCCGCACGTAAAACAGCCTTTGCTTTATTTTGCGTTTCTTCCCATTCACTTTGTGGCACAGAGTCTGCAACGATACCCGCACCTGCTTGCACATAAAGCTTCTTATTTTTGATTACCCCAGTTCGAATTGCAATGGCGACATCCATATCGCCATTAAACCCTAAATAACCAACTGCTCCCGCGTAAACACCTCGTTTGCTTGGCTCAAATTCATCAATAATTTCCATGGCACGCACTTTAGGTGCCCCTGAAACAGTACCTGCTGGGAAAGTTGCTTTCAGAACATCTATTGCGTCCATGCCAGGTTTAAGCTGACCTTCCACATTGCTCACGATATGCATCACATGAGAGTAACGCTCGATCATCATGTTATCAGTGACTTTTACTGTACCTGTTTTTGCCACACGTCCAACATCGTTGCGACCTAAATCCATTAATTGTACATGCTCAGCACATTCTTTGGGGTCTGCAAGTAACTCCTCGGCTAAAGCAATATCTTCTTCTCTTGTTTTACCTCTCGGGCGCGTACCTGCGATTGGCCTCGAAGTAACAACATTATCTTCCAATCGCACTAATATTTCTGGCGAAGCACCTACAACATGATGATCACCCATATCGTAGTAAAACATATAAGGTGAAGGATTTAAGCTTCTGAGTGCGCGATAAAGTGATAATGGCGAACCTGTGAAGTCCTGCGACAAACGCTGACTTAACACCACCTGCATAATATCGCCTTCATAGATATAATTCTGTGCTTTTTTGACGACTGCTTTAAAGTTTTCTTCACCGAATTCAGAGCTAGCTTGTGTTTCATT
Source organism: Methylophilaceae bacterium (assembly GCA_041603755.1). GTDB lineage: Bacteria > Pseudomonadota > Gammaproteobacteria > Burkholderiales > Methylophilaceae. The sequence goes on along the minus strand of JBFIDU010000123.1, from coordinate 460 downwards.
TGTTTTCAATGACTGAGGAATAGCAACTGTTTGCCGCAGTTGCTGCATGAGTGACTCTATCCGTTGATGCGCTTTATCATAAGCATCTGTTTCGTCAGGATTAGCATAGACAATGAAATAAAGCTTACCGCTAAGATTATCAACAACAGCAATTTCTTCAGAAACCATGAGTAATATATCGGGTGTACCAATGACATCTGGCTTAGTTGTGTTTGCTAATCGTTTTTCGATATAACGGATGGTTTCATAGCCAAAATAACCTGCCAAACCACCCGTAAAACGGGGTAGACCTTTATAGGGAGGCGTTTTGAATCGCGCCTGAAAAGACTGCACAAAATCAAGGGGGTTTATATTGTCATGTGACTCCAGAACGTTATCGCCCTGTAACACTTTCACACTAAATTCAGTTGCAACAATTCTGGTTTGTGCGGGAAGGCCGATGATTGAATACCGACCAAAG
>JBFIDU010000122.1:0-5652 GCA_041603755.1 Methylophilaceae bacterium | reverse complement strand
TCGCAAACAAAAAGACATGATTGATGCTGTCGCAGCACAAGTAATATTACAATCTTATTTTGATAGTCAACAGACAACATAAAACGATGCGATTACCAGACCCTGAAACACTATTAAGTGAAATTACCGAAAAAATAAAAAACAGCATTACCGCTAATACAGCAATTGTTGGCATACATAGTGGCGGCGTTTGGATAATGGAAAGAGTGCTCGCCAATATAGATCAAGCCCTGCCTTATGGCACGTTAGATGCAGCATTGTACAGAGATGATTATGCCCAGCGTGGTTTAAAAAGATCAACGCAACCTGCTAATATCCCGTTTGATGTTCAAAATAAAGACATTATTCTAATTGATGATATTTTTTATACTGGGCGCACGACTCGAGCAGCTATTAATGAGTTATTTGACTACGGCAGACCCGCAAGTATTACCCTAGCCGTTTTGATTAATCGTGGTGGTGCACAGTTACCAATAGCACCACAAATCATTGGTGCAACAATACCGATTACGCCACAACAAAACTTTAAACTTTCACGATCAGAACAGGGCACTTTGGCGCTTGCGCTCGAAAACAGTCAGGATGCTAACCATGTATAACCCGCAATTAACAAACGATGGCAAACTCAAACACCTGCTAAGCATAGAAGGACTACCAAAACATATACTTACGCATATCATGGATACTGCTGAGACATTTGTTGGTGTTGCTGAAAGAGATGTAAAAAAAGTCCCATTATTACGTGGCAAAACCGTTTGTAATATCTTTTTTGAAAATAGCACGCGCACGCGCACAACATTTGAAATTGCTGCCAAGCGCTTATCAGCAGATGTCATTAACCTTAATGTCAGCACATCATCGCAATCAAAAGGTGAAGCAATCATCGATACGGTTAACAACTTAATTGCCATGCATGCTGACATGTTTGTCGTAAGACATAGTCAAAGTGGCGCCGCACACTTGATTGCGCAGCATGTACCAAACAATATCAGTGTCATCAACGCAGGTGATGGTCGGCACTCCCATCCGACTCAGGGATTACTTGATGTATTCACTATACGTCGCCATAAACCAGAGATGCATAATTTACGCATCGCCATTGTTGGTGACATCTTACACTCGCGTGTAGCGCGTAGTGAAATACATGCACTGACTACACTTGGCGTGCCAGAAATTCGCGTCATTGCACCAAAAACATTACTACCCAAAGAAGTTGAAAAATTAGGTGTACATGTATATCACGATATGAAAGCTGGACTAAAAGATGTTGATGTTGTAATGATGCTACGCCTGCAGAATGAACGCATGACTGGCGCAATGTTGCCCAGTACGCAAGAGTTTTTTAAAACGTACGGTTTAACCCCTGAAAAACTTGCACTTGCAAGAGCCGATGCAATTGTGATGCATCCAGGGCCAATGAATAGAGGTGTAGAAATTGATTCACGCGTTGCCGATGGTACACAAGCGGTTATATTGCCTCAAGTAACCTATGGTATTGCTATCAGAATGGCAACAATGGCAATTCTTGCTGGAGGTGTTGCATGAAAATACATATAAAAAATGGGCATCTTATCGACCCAAAAAATAAAATTGACGCAAAGCAAGATCTGTATATTGCCGCAGGAAAGATTGTTGGTGTTGGTAGCGCGCCAACAAACTTTACCGCTAGTCAAATAATCGACGCAACAGGACTGATTGTTGTCCCAGGCTTTGTCGACTTGTGTGCAAGGCTGAGAGAACCAGGCGATGAATATAAAGCGACACTCGAAAGTGAACTGCAAGCGGCCGCTGCAGGCGGCATCACAAGCTTGTCATGCCCTCCAGATACAGACCCAGTGTTAGATGAGCCTGGTTTAATTGAAATGCTAAAACTACGTGGATGGCGTCATAATTTGGCTCGCATTTATCCACTTGGCGCGCTGACACAAAAGCTTGAAGGAAGAAACATTACAGAAATGTATGAGTTGACAGAAGCTGGCTGCAAAGGATTTACCCAAGCAGACGAGCCAATTGTTGACACGCAAGTGCTGTGGCGTGCATTCGAATATGCGGCTACTTTTGGCTATACTATTTTTCTACGGCCAGAAGACCCTTTCCTTGGATATGAAGGCGTCGCCCATGATGGTGAGGTAGCTGGCAGACTAGGTCTAAAAGGGATTCCAAGTGCTGCAGAATCGATCAGAATCTCAACTATTTTGCGTATTGCTAATGAAACAAAAGCAAAAGTGCATTTTTGCCGACTATCAACAGCAGAAGGTGTAGCACTCATTAGAGAAGCCAAAAATAATGGCATTGCAATAACAGCGGATGTGAGCGCTCATCAGTTACATCTGACAGAGCACGATATTGGTTACTTTAATACGCATGCACGTGTCAAGCCGCCATTAAGAACTCACAGAGACAGAGAAGCACTTTGCCAAGGCGTGAAAGATGGTACGATTGATGCCATATGTTCTGACCATGCACCTGTTGATGAAGATGCCAAACTTCTGCCATTTGCAGAAGCAGAGGCAGGCTCTACTGGCCTTGAGCTATTACTGCCCCTAACACTTAAGTGGGCCAATGAAAACAAAGTTTCGCTCTATGATGCTATTTCAACAATTACTATTCAGCCAGCTAATATTTTAGGCATAGACAGTGGTCATCTAAGTTTGAATGCAAATGCAGATATCACATTGATTAATACGGATGCTGAATGGCAAGTTAAAGCGGAAACGTTAAAAAGCCAAGGCAAGAATACTGTTTTTATTAATATGGGCGTCACAGGAAAAGTGATTTCTACCTTGCTAAATGGTCAATTCACCTACCAAAGCAATCAATAATTTGACATGAAACAATCTGTCTTACACTATAGAATAAGGGGTTGACGTACTAGTAAAAGACAGTAATAGTGCTATTCTTGATATACGAAGCTTATTAATCAGACTTTATTTATTTTTTGGGGAGTAAAAATGAGTACTTTCGGATGTTGTTTTTGGTGGTTATTATTAGGTGCACTCATTGGTTGGTTACTAAACTATTTTCTTTGCAAATGCTCGAGAAAAAAACCAAAAGAGACAATAAGCCACTATACACCACCGCCTGCACCTGCTGCTAAAGAAACCCCACCACCTGCCGCAACGACAACTAGTCAACCAGCTAGCGCTGCACCTGCACCTGCACCTGCAAAAACTAAAACCAATACAACAAAAAAAGCGCCAGTAAAACCAAAAGCTAAAGATATTGCAACAGATTTAGCCGCAGCAAAAGCTGCTGGGTTTAAAATTAAAAATGCAGATGACTTAACGGTAATTGAAGGAATAGGTCCTAAAATCAATGATCTATTTAAACAAAATGGCCTCAAAACTTTCGCTGATGTTGCCTCTGCAACAGTGCCTCAAATGCGTAAAATTTTGGATGCTGGCGGCGCACGTTTTCGTATCGCCAATCCTAGCACATGGGCAAAACAAGCAAAACTAGCAGCCAATAACAAATGGACAGAACTGAAAAAGCTACAAGATGAATTATCTGGTGGCGTCAAAAAATAATCAGAGGTAATCAATATGCATGAAAATCAATCTAGTTATGCCTTTTGGACCTGGTTTGTTGCCATTGCACTCGCTATTATCTTGTTTTGGATGCATCTCAATGATAATGGATCTAGTAGTGCCTGTTGTAAAACAGATACCACTGCGGCAGCAAGCGATTTAACTGCTGCAGAAGATGCGCCAATTATAACCGAGGCATTTAGCTTCACAGCCACAGCAACTGAATTTACAGGCAATGGCGACGCAAGCAATATCACTTGGATTAGTGATATTGACGCACTTAAAGCACTGTTAAGCGATAACCTTACGGCCGAAGGTGATGAGTTAACAGTTACTTTATCGGGAGAAGTTGACTCTGAAGAAATGAAACAACAGAAGCTAACAAATGCACAGGCATTTTTTGGCCCCGATGTGATCATTAACAATCAAATCGCAGTCTCTATGCCATTGGAAGCAGATGCTCCACCTTCAGCTGCAAAGCTGTATTTTGAATCGGGTGTACATGCTTTACCTGCCGATGCTGACAACATACTTGGGGCAAGTATTGATTGGCTCAACACGCACCCTGAAGCAAAAGCTGTTATTTCTGGCTATCATGATGCAACTGGTGACTTTGAAAGTAACCAGCAATTAGCAAAAAAACGTGCGCAATCTGTTAATGATAAGCTTATTGCTGCTGGTATCAGTGCTGATAGAATTGAAATGCGTAAACCAGAGAGCACTCAAGGAGATGGAGATCTGAGTGAAGCACGACGTGTTGAAGTAACGATACAATAAGTTAGTTTTAAAAGTCTCAAACAACAAAAAGCCGATATTTATACTATCGGCTTTTTTTAATCAATTAGATCATATCCATATGATCAAGTCCTGCTGAAAGATCTCTGTCTTTTGATGCTTTGCCTTCTAATTTTAACCGCAATCTTAAATCGTTAACTGAATCTGCATTACGTAGCGCATCCTCATAACTGATCTCACCGGCTTCATGCAAATCAAACAGTGACTGGTCAAACGTTTGCATCCCTAGCTCTCTTGATTTGGCAATAACGGATTTAATTTCATGCACATCGCCCTTAAATATTAAATCGGTAATTAATGGTGTATTCAGCATAATTTCAACTGCTGCGATTCGACCAATCCCATCAATTTTAGGAATCAACCGCTGTGACACAAAGGCGCGTACATTCAACGATAGATCCATTAGTAGTTGCTGTCTGCGCTCTTCAGGGAAAAAGTTGATAATACGGTCCAAGGCTTGATTGGTGCTGTTAGCATGTAATGTAGACATACAAAGGTGCCCTGTTTCAGCAAATGCAATTGCATAGTCCATCGTTTCTCGGTCACGTATTTCACCAATCAAAATAACATCTGGTGCTTGTCGCAATGTATTTTTAAGTGCGGCCTGCCAGCTATCTGTATCAACGCCAACTTCTCGCTGTGTAATCACACAATTCTTATGATCATGCATAAACTCTACTGGATCTTCAATAGTGATAATATGCCCATGACTATGTTCATTGCGATAGCCAACCATAGCAGCTAAAGACGTGGATTTTCCGGAACCAGTTCCTCCCACAAAAACAACTAAGCCCCTTTTGGTCATTGCAATATCTTTCAGTACTGCAGGTAAACCTAACTCTTCAAACGTTGGGATTTTGGAGTTAATGGTTCTAAAGACTAAGCCAACTGAGCCACGCTGTACGAATGCATTAACCCTAAATCGTGCCACATTAGGGATACCAATCGCAAAATTGCACTCGTTGGTCGCATCAAATTCGGCCGCTTGCTTGTCATTCATGATTGAACGGCAAATTTCACGAGCCTGCTGTGGAGAAAGCACTTGAGAGTTGACTGGCGTCATTTTTCCATCCACTTTCATTGCTGGTGGAAAACCTGCGGTAATAAACATATCTGATGCTTTCTTGCCTAACATCAACCTTAGTAAATCAAATACAAACTTTTCCGCTTGCCCTTTTTCCATTGCTATATCCTAACTATACTAACCCATTATAGAATCTTTATTTGCTGCCTTACCACGCGCTTCTGAAGCTGAGATAATATTCCTTCTGACCAAATCTTGTAAGTTTTGGTCTAGTGTCTGCATACCAATGTTTTGACCTGTTTGAAT
>JBFIDU010000121.1:0-5660 GCA_041603755.1 Methylophilaceae bacterium | reverse complement strand
AGCCGTCGGCGTCGTGGCTGCGATTGTGCCCTGGAATTATCCGATGATTATGGCCACTTGGAAAATCGCACCTGCATTGGCGACTGGTAATAGTGTCATTTTAAAACCCTCTGAAAAATCACCACTCACTGCATTAAAACTAGCTGATATCGCATTAGAGGCAGGTATTCCAGAAGGCGTTTTTAATGTGCTCCCTGGCTATGGTGAAGAGACTGGTACGCCATTGGCTCTCCATATGGATATTGATTGCATTGCGTTTACAGGCTCTACTAATGTTGGCAAAAAAATCATGCAATACGCTGGGCAATCCAATCTGAAGCGCGCTTGGGCAGAACTGGGTGGAAAATCCCCATTTGTGGTGTTTGCCGACGCGGATGTAGATGCTGCAGCAGAAACGGCTGTCAATGCAATCTTTTTTAACCAAGGCGAAAGCTGCAATGCGCCTTCACGGGTGATTATTGATCAATCAGTACATGATCAATTTATTAATAAAGCCTTAAGTTTAATCCCTAATTTTCAACCAGCTAATCCCTTGCATCATGACACGACCATGGGTGCAATTGTTGATCAAATTCAATTAAATAACGTCATGCAATACATTGAATCTGGCAAAGCTGAAGGTGCACAATGCGTGACGGGCGGCGAACAAACCATGCAAGCGAGTGGTGGCTATTATGTGAAACCAACTATTTTTTGCAATGTGAACAATGCCATGAAAATAGCCCGTGAAGAGATTTTTGGCCCGGTCTTGTCAGTCATCACATTCAAAGATCCGTCAGAAGCAATTAAGATTGCCAATGATACCCCTTATGGCTTAGCAGCCTCCGTTTGGTCTCGTGATATTAGTCGAGCACACCTTGCTGCCAAGGCCTTGCGTGCAGGCACTGTGCATGTGAATTGTTATGATGAGGATGATATGACGGTGCCATTTGGTGGCTACAAGCAATCTGGGAATGGGCGCGATAAATCCTTGCATGCCTTGGAAAAGTATACGGAACTTAAAACGACTTGGGTTAAACTAAACTAATATTAATGCTTATCTCCATGCGAAAGCATGTTCATCAATAGAGATATGGAGGCACCAACGCATGAGCGAACTAACATTACAAGATCAAACCCTCTTTAAACAACAATGCTTGATTAATGGTCAATGGTTGGATGCTAACTCTAACGAGGTAATTGATGTCAATAATCCAGCCTCAAATCAAGTTATCGGTACGATTCCTAAAATGGGCCGAGACGAAACCAAAGCTGCCATTAATGCAGCTTTTGAAGCACAAAAGGCTTGGGCTAAGAAAACCGCCGCCGAACGCGCCAAGATTCTAAGAGCTTGGTACCAATTAATCTTAGAGAACCAAGAAGATTTAGCGCTAATCATGACAACGGAGCAAGGCAAGATTATTGCTGAAGCGCGCGGTGAAATTTCTTATGCGGCCTCATTTATTGAATGGTTTGCAGAAGAAGGCAAGCGTGTTTATGGTGACATTATTCCGTCTCCAAGAGCCGATGCCCGCATTGTCGTCACAAAACAACCAATTGGCGTTTGTGTTGCTATTACTCCTTGGAATTTCCCTGCGGCTATGATTACCCGTAAAGCTGGTGCAGCGCTTGCAGCAGGCTGTAGCATTGTCATTAAACCAGCCAGCCAAACACCTTTTACCGCCTTAGCGTTAGCAGAGCTTGCTATCCGCGCAGGTATTCCTGACGGTGTGTTGTCAGTCGTCACTGGTTCTGCCAAAGAAATTGGTGCAGAAATGACCAGCAACCCTATCGTGCGAAAATTGAGTTTTACTGGTTCAACTGAAATCGGCATCAAGCTTCTAGAACAATGTGCACCGACGATCAAAAAAACATCCATGGAACTAGGTGGCAATGCGCCTTTTATTGTGTTTGACGATGCTGACATTGATGCCGCAGTAGCAGGTGCTATTATCTGCAAATTTCGTAATGCAGGTCAAACCTGTATCTGCGCTAACCGCATTCTAGTACAAGATAGTATTTATGATGAGTTTGCACAAAAACTAGCGGATAAGGTCAATGCACTCAGATTAGGTAATGGCTTATCCCCTTACGCTGATTTAGGCCCCCTCATCGACCAAAATGCAATTGATAAAGTTGAGAAATTAATCGCAGATGCCAGAGAAAAAGGTGCCACTGTCCAAACAGGTGGTAGCAAAGCGGATTTAGGGGGTACTTTTTTCACCCCAACCGTGTTAACTGGCATTACCAAAGAAATGCTCATCGCCAGCGAGGAGATTTTTGGCCCTGTTGCGCCCCTTATTCGTTTTAAAACGGAAGAAGAAGCTATTACTATTGCAAATGATGTGCCTTATGGCTTGGCCTCATACTTTTATTCCAGAGATATTAAACGCGTATGGCGTGTAGGCGAAGCACTAGAGTATGGCATGGTGGGCATCAATACCGGCGCAATATCGAATGAAGTCGCGCCATTTGGAGGCATCAAGTCTTCCGGCTTAGGCCGTGAAGGCTCTAAATATGGCATTGATGACTATCTTGAGATTAAATATATGTGTATGGATATTGGCTAAATGAAAGACACGACAAAAGCAGTGACGAATCAAGCATTAATGCAAAGGCGAAACGATGCGTTACCGCGCGGTATCAGTTATGCACATAGCATTATTGCTGAACGTGCATTAAACGCAGAAATTTGGGATGTGGAAGGTAAACGCTATATTGATTTTTGTGCTGGTATTGCCGTCGTCAATACAGGCCACTGCCATCCAAAAGTCGTCGCAGCAGTCGAAAAACAACTTAAACAATTTAACCATACCTGCTTTCAAGTGGTAGGTTATGAAAGTTATATTAGCCTAGCAGAAAGACTAAACAAACTCGCGCCTGGCAGCACACCTAAAAAAACTTTTTTTATGAATTCTGGTGCAGAGGCGATTGAAAATGCTGTAAAAGTTGCTCGCGCTGCCACAGGCCGCTCAGGTATTATTGCTTTTGACGGAGCATTTCATGGCCGCACCATGTTCTCAGTGGCGATGACTGGCAAGATAGATCCCTATAAAAAAGGATTTGGGCCTTTCCCTGCTGAAATTTACCACGCACCCTTCCCTTATCCATTACATGGCATTAGCGAAGATGACGCCATTCATGGACTAGAAAAAATATTTAAATATGATATTGAGGCGTCGCGCGTTGCCGCAATTTTTGTAGAACCTGTTCAAGGCGAAGGTGGCTATATCCCTGCACCAGCTTCCTTCTTAAAACGATTAAGACATATCTGTGATGAGCACGGCATATTATTGGTCGTGGATGAGGTACAAAGCGGCATTGGTCGTTGTGGCAAACTATTTGCAATTGAGCATACTGATATTGAACCCGATATCATGACCCTAGCCAAAGGCCTTGGTGGCGGTTTTACCTTGTCAGCCATCACAGGCAAAGCACATGTCATGGATGCTGCACAACCTGGTGGGCTTGGTAGTACTTATGCAGGCAATCCAATTGCAATTGCAGCTGCGCATGCAGTTTTGGATGTAATCGATGAAGAAGATTTATGTGCTCGCTCAATAGAAATTGGCAATGTGCTTAACGAGCGGTTTAGTCGCATGCAAGAGAAGTTTAGTTTTATTGCCGAAGTACGCCATTTGGGTGCCATGTCAGGTGTGGAATTTTGCCATGATGGAGATCCACACCGCCCGGCTACCGACATTGCCAATACATTAAAAACCGAAGCAGCAAAAAAAGGATTGTTAATTCTTAATTGTGGAGTGTATGGCAATGTATTAAGGATTATGGTGCCTTTAACCGTGAGTGACGGAACCTTAAATGAAGGCATCGATATTATAGAATCGATACTGACCGAAATCGCTTCAAAGTGAGATCATATAACTGGTTACACTCGTTAGCATTTCTTTATTTAGCTGCTTTTGGTGTAAGCCACTTTTCCATTACTACACAGGCGGTAATATCACCAGTTACATTGATTGCAGTACGTGACATATCCAGAATTCTATCCACACCAATGATGAGTGCAATACCAGCAGCAGGCACGCCTATGTTACCAAGAATGGTAGCAAGAATGACAATGCCAACGCCCGGTGTGCTAGGTGAGCCAATAGAAGCACCTATTGTAGTAGCAGCGAGCAATAACAATTGTCCACTTGAAAGTTCTATACCAAAAACTTGCGTTAAAAATAGTGCTGCAATGACCTGATAGAGCGCTGTCCCACCCATGTTAACGGTAGCGCCCAGTGGAATGACAAAATCCGCAATTGCGGTTTGTATATTAAACTTCTCAACCACTGTTTTAATTGAGATTGGCATGACAGCTGCAGAACTGGAAGTCGAAAAAGCCAATAACTGAACTTCTCTTATCTTTGTTAAAAAAACGGATGGCTTGATGTCCGCCATAAAATAGACAATGAGCGTATAGACAGCCAATAAAATGGCTAAGCCAAGTAATACAACGCCCACATACACCGACATACCAATCATTGCTTTCAAGCCTATTTGCATCGTAATCTGCGCCAGCAGTCCTAATACAGCTAAAGGTACAATAATCATGGCCCAACTGACGATTTTCATCGATAGCTCTTGAACACCGCGAGCGAGATCTAGCAATGGTTTTGCGCGGACAGTATCAATTGAGGCCAGTGCAATACCTGTCAAAATTGCAAACACCACAATTTGCAACATACTCTCCTCCAATGCTGCGCTGAGTGGATTAGCAGGTATAAGCGCTACAATTCGTTCTCGAATGGAAAATGTTTCTAATTGATTTACCGTGTCCGTAGCACCTTCGGTAGTAAGTGTTTTGCTTAATAATTGCGGATCTATGTATTGCCCTGGTGTAATCAGAATAGCGAGAACCACACCGATTAATACTGCTAGTGTTGTTGTTAACAAAAAAAATGGGGCTATCCTTAACCCCATTTGACGGAGCTTATCTAAATCTTCAGTTCCGGCAATGCCTAGCACGATAGAAGAAACAACCAGCGGTAACATAATCATTTGAATCAATGCCAGAAATAAATGGCCAGGTAACACAAGCCAACCTGAAATAAGCTCTGCTACTGACGGGGAAACTAAGGCAGCACCATCTGGTGAGATTAGCAGTCCAGTAGTAATACCTACCACCATCCCTACGATAATTTGTAACCATAGTTTAGTACGAATGAGAAAAGTCAGTTTTCCTGCTAAGTCACCAAGTATAGAAAATTCGCCTAATGGCAAATTACGCTTAGTTGTTGAGGAGGATACGTTTTCTTTAGTCATACTGCTTACTTTAACAAATAAATACGCAAACTTAATGATTCATATCAAGTCAAACAAACTCTGTTACTGATGAAGCCATTGAATTTATAAAAGCTTTAACAGTCAACCAGTCATATAAATTCGATTTACATTATGATGTGTCAATGTTAAGTTAATCTGTAAATAATTATTTACCAAAATAAGCACGATAGAGGGGGAGTCAGGTGAAAGCATTAGTAAAAAAATACCCTAAAGAGGGGTTGTGGTTGGACGACATGCCAATGCCGGAAGTAGGCAATAACGATGTGCTAATCAAAATTAAAAAAACAGCCATCTGTGGCACAGATATTCATATTTACAACTGGGATGAGTGGGCACAAAAGACCATACCAGTCCCCATGATTACAGGGCATGAATATGCAGGTGAAATTGTT
>JBFIDU010000120.1:0-5692 GCA_041603755.1 Methylophilaceae bacterium | reverse complement strand
TAAAAAGTTAGCGGTACTCAAGTTTTGCGTGACCAGCTCTTTTTCAGCTTTATTAACCCAATCCTTTAGCAAAGATCCCATTGGATCAGGTTTCAAATATGCACTCAGCTCTAGCGTTTGCTGATCGGTATATTTAAATGGGAAATGCTCAGCATATTTTTCGACAAAAAAATCAAACGGATTAATCACCGTCATATCTGCCACTAAATCGACCGTAAACTCTAGTTCCTGCACCTTTTCGGGGAATACAAAGCGTGCAATATAATTTCCGTATGGGTCTTGTTGCCAATTAATAAAATGATTTTTAGGGGAAACAGTTAATGAGTAAGATAAGATGGGCGTGCGCGCATGTGCAGCGGGTCTTAGGCGAACTTCATGTGGAGACAAGCTAACCAAACGATCAAATTGATAGCTGGTTTTATGATGCAATGCAACGCGAATAGCCATTTACTTCCTTTAACTCTATATTCTAATTAGACACACTTTATATTGTGCTGAAACCTAAGCATTAGCTGATGCACAATTTATGCCATTGTTACTACTATAGCGCGCTTCTCAGATGCAGGTAGTTTTTTAATCATATATTCAGCCTTTGAGGCCTCAGAACGGTTACTAAATGTAATCACTTTAAGTAATCTTTTGGGTGGGTGTGCCCGCGTGTATTTTGCGCCTTTACCCATTTCATGAGCCTTATAGCGCTTTGCAACATCCACAGTAATACCTGTGTAGATGCTGCCATCTTGGCACTCTATTAAGTATAAAAACCATGGTTTGTTTACATTGTCTGACATTTTTAAACGATGAGCGCAATACGCTTGAAACAATTTATATGGTACCCCCGACGCGATTCGAACGCATGACCTTCCCCTTAGGAGGGGGACGCTCTATCCATCTGAGCTACGAGGGCATTCTATGATTTGGAATTTGTGTGTTATTGAATCGTTCAATACAACCAAGTACCATCACCTAGCAAATCGGCATGACAGTCTCTGTTGGGAACATTGCAATTCTCCCACCAAGTATCAAGCACCTGCTGCGACCACCCAAATACATAATCCATATGCAATGAGTAGCCTCCTCGACCACCTTTATAATTATCGCTGGCAATGCGAAGGTTTTCTGTGCCATTTACTTTGTAATGAATTATACCCGATATATGAGGCAGTGCCTTTGGATGTGTTGCGGGACACCTACCATTTGAATCATAGGCCATATGCGCTTTATGACTAGGACTATCCAGATTTTTACCATCCCAACAGCTAGGAAAATGCACAACTGCAGTTAAATCACCGACACAATCAGGAATGTAATTTTTCCGCCTTTTATAAGCAACACCACCTAATGTATCAGCATTACATTGCCAATTAATCCTATCCCAGTTTTGCGGGTTATCCTCTGTTGCAGTTTGATCGCCAGCAATCATCATTAGTCCATTGGGCGGCTTAACGTCACCTCCTTTGTAATAGAATAATGCCCAATCAGGCGTTAATGGTGTGCCATCTGTGGTGTCGATTAAGCTAGGCAACCAATACGATGAACGGTTAGCTATACCGCCTTGGCATGTGCTATTGCCTGTTTTTTTTATACTCTCAGGCGTAGAGTTAAAATAGGCGCCTGTATTCCCAAAAAATGTATGGTGATGTGCAGCACCTTCTTGGTTTGGGTAAACGATAAAATCATCATTTGCCATATGGCTAGCAGCACAGTGAATGCGAAAATCTCCGCCAGTAAAACTAAAGTCACTTGGGGTAAAAACTTCTCTAGTAGGGTCTGGCACAGGTTGCACTCTTAATTCAGCAAATCCTTCAGCAGGAGTCATGTTCTTGCTCGTATCCACCTCAGGCATATAGTCTTCTGTTTGTGTTGGGGCAGCAGCAGCTTTTTCTTGTGATGAGCTAACAGAGCTACACGCAGACATGGTAACCCCAGCCACGGCTAATACTATTTTGACTAAACGGTAGTTTTCCATAATTTAAGCCTTTTTATCTCGCACAAAGATTAAATGAATACTATTAACCTTTTATGTGAATGTCCAGTCTCATTACGACTAATGTGCTGTTGCCATTCAACTGATGTATTACTATGCTTTGTAATTGTGTGGGTTTGTTGGATGAACTTAAAACAATAATGTACGCTAGGCAATGGCTAAGCAGTGAATAATTGCGTCTAGAACGACATCATTAAACTGATATGGGTTAAATGAACTAAGCTTATGATGTTGCAGTATCGTCTGAATGTCAGAACCAACACCAGTATACTTCATATACCATTTTGAAAAAGACTTTTGATGGATGCGTTTATTACTTAATATCTTGATATCCGTGTGTCTTGTGTCTTTTTTGAGCACTTCGATCAACCCGTTGATTTCGTTAACATCTCCCTCAAGACATTGCAGAAAATAACCATTCCCAAAGCACAAAACGCCTACTAGGCGTTTATTTCGATTATTGGCTCTGGCCTTTTGCAAGATATCAGTGACTTCTGGCTCCACCTGATAAGGGTTAGCTGACACTGGAAAAGTTGCCCGGCTTGCATAAACTATTTGAGTTAAAGCGTTCATCATCTGTGATAGTTACACCACCCTTTCATAAACTGGCTTTTCATCTCTTTGTAATTTGTTTTGCACAAAACACATCTCTTCTAAATCGTCAGCAGATATTGGTTTTGAGAATAGATAACCCTGACCATAATCACAGCCTATGGCAAACAATAAGTTTCGTTGTTCTATTGTCTCTACGCCTTCAGCAATCACTTTTAAACCAAGTTTATGTGCCATGACAATAATCGCTTCACACAAAACTAGATCCTCAGAATAAATAGATAGATTTTGCACAAATGATTGATCGATTTTGATGTAATCAACATCAAATTTTTTAAGGTAGGATAGTGATGAGTAACCTGTACCAAAATCATCAACTGCTACCTGTATACCTTGATCCCTGAAAGCCAACAACTTTTCGCTGACCTCAGGGTTTTTATCTAACATGAGTCCTTCTGTGATTTCAACTACTAGGCTTGAGCCTGAGATATTAAGTTGCTCCAGATGCTTAAACCAGCCGATATGCTTATCATCTTTATTGTAAAACTGTACTGGAGATTTATTGATACTAACTTGAAACTTACTATCAATCGTATTTTGCCATTTTGCGAGCTGATCAGCCACCTTGTAAAATACCCAGTTGCCAATTTCGACAATCAAACCAGTATCTTCAGCAACAGGGATAAAATCACCAGGGCTCACAACACCATATTGAGGATGATCCCAACGTAGCAAAGCTTCTGCTTTATATATTTTATTGGTCGCTAAATCAACAATGGGCTGATACATGACTCTAAACTGCTCCTCTTGTATCGCCACGCGTAAGTCTTGTGTCATCTCACGACGTTTAATAGCAGCAATTTGCATTGCTCTAGTGAAGTAGCTGTATGTGTTGCGGCCTTTATTTTTTGCGTTATACATTGTTTGATCGGCATTACGAATAAGCGATTCGACATCCGTTGCATCTTGAGGAAATAAAGTAATACCTATACTGGCTGACACATTAGCAACCTCATGGCCCAAACTGAAGGGATTGCCCAACTCAGACAATATGCGCTGCGCAACCATATCAATATTGTTAATATCGTCGAATTGACTCAATATAATCGTGAACTCATCACCACCAAGTCTTGCCAGATCTCCATCATGAGAAACAGTGTCTGTTACACGCAAACAACTTCTTAATCTCTCACCAACTTGCCTTAATAAAATATCACCAAAGTCGTGACCCAAACTATCATTTACTTCTTTAAAATCATCCAGATCAAGAAACATCAGAGCAAATGAGCCACCATTTCTCTTGCATACCTCAACCTGATTTGACAGTTTTTCTTGGAACATGTGTCGATTCGGCAAACCAGTTACAGAATCAAAATTGGCTTGCTTCCACATCCACTCTTCTGCTTGCTTCTTAGCAGAAATATCAGAGGCTACTGAGACATAACCCGTCACTAAACCATCAGCCCCTTTGATGGGGCTGACTTGAATAGCTACGGGTAAAAGCTTTCCATCTTTGGTCAGAAGTTTAATCTCTCCACGAAAACTATCATGCTCTTTAACTGTTTCAAAAATTTCTGCATGGCTTGGGCCCGAATCATCTTCTGCACTATCAGGGCCTAAATAAAATGGTTTACCAATTAACTCTTCAGACTGATAACCAAATAAAGATTCGAATGCTGGGTTTACATATTGGAAACACAAGTTTTCGTCATGCAATGAAATGGCTTCTTGTGTTTGTGATAATGCCTGATCACTTTGGCGTAATTTAGAGTCTCGATACTCTATTTGCGATAACATCAAATTAAAGCCATCTGTTAGCTTTCCAAGCTCATCCTCAGAGGTCTTTTCTACTCGAAATGAATATTGCTCTTGGTCAATAATTTGGCTCATCGCGTTTGCTAATGAATCAACTGGCGCAAGCATATGTTTGAGCATTGCACGCAAGAACATATAACCTAGCAGAAATGCGATAACAATGCCTAATAAATTTGCAGCAACTCTTAGAATAACGCCTTGGTAGACATTATCGTAATCAGCAAATATGCGGATTGTCCCCACTCGCTGTTTATTTTGAACGATAGGGCGCTCTATATACATTTCATCGGCCAAAGATGTTCCATGCAACCAGTATTTCATATGGTGTTTTTGGTTAACGAATGACACAAACAGGGCATCGTTAACATCTAGCACTTCAACACGTAATACAGCGCTATCGGCTTGGATTGCTTGTAAGGTTTCTTTAGCTGTATCCAAATCGTCAAAAATAATTGCAGAAGCAATATTATGCGCAATAACATCTGCTAGCGTAATTAGGCTTTCCTTTGCAGACTCACTGGCGCTTTTGGCATCATTAATCGTAGAAATCACAAATGCAAGAAGTACGACAAGACCAGCTGTTCCAGAAACAAGCAGCATAAACTTTTTGCCAATGGACCATTTAGCCAACAAGTTAAACACAGATATCATCCCTAAACTTTTGATTCATTGTTGAATGCCGATGTTCTGAACTTCAATTTTTTGCATATAAATGCATGCTATTGTTTTTTAAGGCAACTCTATTATAAACCTCATTTCCTAGATTGCTGCCATTATCAATACTTGTCGTTAATAAACTTGGCCTTGATGCTTGTTTATAGTCAATATATACCTCCATTGCAAGTAACTCTCCAATTGGCTTGGCTACAATCATTGCTAATTCTGCAGATGTTATTTCTACAGAGACTGATAAGTTAGCATTATGTTGACTCAGCATTACCTTATGATTAATTGGCTGATAATGTTTATTAATAAAAAATGCAATAATTAGCAAAGGTGCGAGCAAGAAAATAAGCCAAAGTTGCTCTAAAAATATGCGCTTACATTTGGCAAACCATGATTCATTATTATTCAATGATGTATTCATTTTATTCCCTTCACACGTTTAGCCAACTTCAACAACTGCGAACTCATACTTAGTCCACTTGCCTTGACGGCAGCTAGGTCTACTTCAAAACCCACACGATTACCATCCCTGATTAAGCCAATCATGCCACCCTGATTAATAAAGTCTTTTCTGTCACTCACAGTAAGAATTGGGACGTTTTTCAATTCTTTTAAAATCAATTTTGCGTTTCGCACACCTTCTGTCGCAATAAATATAATCTGACACTCTTT
>JBFIDU010000119.1:0-5696 GCA_041603755.1 Methylophilaceae bacterium | reverse complement strand
GGAAATTGATGACACGCTTTCTGAGATAAACGGGACAACAGATCAAGACCAATTTTTGGTACAAGACTCAACCATTGAAACTATCCCTTTTGAAAATAATATTTGGCTACGTATACAAGCAGGCTATGCGATGCCGGACATTACATCCAAGCATACAACAACCTTCGAAAACTGGTATGCATCTCGGCCAGACTACATGGAGGCCATGATAGCGAGAAGCGAAAAGTATTTATTCTACGTTGTGGAAGAAGTAGAAAAACGCGGCATGCCGACTGAAATTGCTTTACTACCCATGATAGAGAGTGCATACAATCCAAAAGCATATTCGCGCAGCCATGCTGCTGGCATTTGGCAATTCATCCCATCAACCGGTAAACACTTTGGACTGAAGCAAAACTGGTGGGTTGACAATCGACGCCATGTAACCGAAGCAACGCAAGCTGCATTGGATTACCTGCAAAAATTACATAATATGTTTGGCAGCTGGGATCTGGCACTGGCTGCCTACAATGCTGGTGAGGGTACTGTTGGGCGCGCTATCGCTAGAAACCAAAGAGCAGGCTTACCTACGGATTATCAGAGCTTAAAGCTTCCCTTAGAAACTGAACAATACGTACCTAAGTTGCAAGCCATTAAAAATATCATTAATCAGCCTACACAATATAATTTAACAATTGCAACAATCACTAATCAGCCTTATTTTGCCGAAATAGACCCACCCCATCAAATTGATGCAAAGTTGGTGGCGGAGCTAGCAGGAATTACTGACGAAGAGTTCGCTTTACTTAACCCTAGTTATAACAGACCGGTAGTTGCCTCAAAAAATAATACACATAAGCTTTTGTTGCCTGTCAGCGCAATTGAGACTTTTCAAACAAATCTAAGCAGCTATGACGATTCTCTAATCAGTTGGAAAGTCTATCAAGCAAAAAGTGGAGAGTACATCAGAAATATAGCCAAAAAATTCAATATTAGCGATACACAGTTACGTAAAATCAATGGTTTACCTAAAAACCAAACAATATCGAGAAGTTTAAATCTGCTTGTCCCTAATCAATCATCAGAAGCAGATACAATCAATGTAGCAAAGCTCGCTGAGCAAAAACCAATAAATGAACGAATCACCTCGAGTACAGTCACACACAGGATTAAACCTGGCGAAACACTTAGTACTTTAGCTAGAAAATATGGCACAAATACAAAGGCTTTGATGAAAATTAATCGGTTGAAATCAACTAAAATTAAAGCTGGCCAGATTATCAAAGTAAGTGGTAAACCAAGAAGAGATATAACCAAAAAGATTTAGTTTTTTTCGGTCAAATAGCGTAACACTTAAAGTAGAATACTTTGTATCTACTATGTATAACATTTATTAAATATAATGATTAATCCAATATTTCTAATCGGAAATACAGGGATTAGGAATAGTGTATTGAAAACCATATTTCTAATACTTTTCTTTATTACCTTATCTGCATGTTCAAAGAAAACCGAGCCCAGCATTGACTATAGTCAGGTCTACCCTAGTGTTGAAGGTGGAGAGTTGATTAATGCGACTATTGGAGAGCCAAGTAGTTTAATTTTCATGGTTGCTGGTGAGTCAGCTTCAGCACAAATCGCGTCAAACATCTTTAACTCACTTCTAAAATATGACGCTAATTTAGAACTTGAAGGTGAACTAGCTGAAAGTTGGCAAGTATCTGAGGACAATAAAACGATTACTTTCAGACTGAAGCCAAATTTAAAATGGGCAGATGGTACACCGTTAACAAGTGAAGATGTATTATTTACTTGGCAATTGGTGATTGATGAAAACACACGTAGCCCTTATGCGTCAGATTACCAACTTGTCAATAAAGCTGAAGCACCAGACGCACTAACATTTAAAGTCACCTATTCCACGCCATTTTCACCTGCACTTAGCAGCTGGGCAAGTCTACATATTTTGCCAAAGCATCTGTTAATAGACCAAGATTTACGTAAAACAGCGTTTGCCAGAAAACCTGTTGGCAGTAGTTACTACCAATTAGATCAATGGAATGCTGGAGAAAACATCAAGCTCACCAGAAACCCTAACTCAACGCTTGGTCAAGCCAATATACATCAACTGATCACACGTATCATACCAGACACATCAGCACAGTTTCTGGAATTAATGGCAGACAATATTGATAGCATGGGCTTGGACCCTATTAAGTATTCTCGCATTATCCCAGCAAGACCAAAGCTTAAGCAAAACCTAAACTTATACAAAGAGTTAGGCAATAGTTACACCTATCTAGGCTTTAATTTAAAACACAAACCTTTTGATGATGTTCGGGTACGAAAGGCTATTAACTATGCGATTGATAAGCAAGAAATTATTGATGGTGTGTTTCTCGGTCTAGGCATTAACATTGCCTCACCTTATAAGCCAGGCACTCGTTGGAGTAACCCAAATCTACCCCCCACTCCCTATAATCCTGACAAAGCGCGTGCTTTACTGAAGGAAGCAGGCTTCACTGACAATGATCAAGATGGCATATTAGAACGCGATGGCAAACCGTTCTCTTTTGAAATTATTACGAATCAAAATAAAGAGCGTGAGAAGTCTGCTGTCATTATTCAACGTCGACTCAAGGAAATCGGGATTGAAGTCAAAATAAGAGCAATTGAATGGGCAAGCTTTATTAGCAGATTTATTAATACAGGTGATTTTGATGTTGTGATTCTGGGCTGGGGTTTAAGTCTTGATCCTGATCAGTATAATATCTGGCACTCTAGCCAACAGGCACCAGGACAATTTAACTTCGTTGGTTACAGTAACCCAAAAGTGGATAAACTACTTGAACAAGGCCGTACTGAGTTTGATCCAGATAAACGGATGCAAATATACCATGAATTTGCTGAGCAGCTGTTGGAAGATAGTCCTATAGTATATTTATCAGCTGGTTATGGTTTGACAGCTATGCACAAACGTGTGCAAGGAATAGTAGACCCAGTACCAGCGGCAGGCGTGGGGTATGACTCACAAAAATGGTATATTCCAAAACCGTATCGTAGAAACCAAATAAGCACCGAATAACAATGCTCAAATACCTGATAAAACGTGTGTTATGGATGATACCGATGCTGATTGGCATCAGTCTGATTTCATTTTTCATCATGCATTTGGCACCTGGCGATATCACCAGCACAGAATCAGCATTTGATCCTAAGAGCAGTGAAGAATCTCGCCAAAAGCTCCGTGAACTTTATAACTTGGACAAGCCTGTCATGGTGCAATATGGGCTATGGTTGAAGCGTATGGTGCAGTTTGATTTTGGCAATTCATTTAAATCACACCAAAAACCAGTCTTTTTAGGTTACACAGATGAAGATGGCAATTATACGAAGGGAATGATAGAGCAAGCACTCCCTATTACCCTGATGATTAATGTATTAGGATTGGCCATTACACTATCACTGGCTATCCCGTTAGGTGTTATTGCGGCACGCAAATATCAAAAGTGGCAAGATAAATCAATTACACTTTTTAATTTCGTTGGTTTTTCTATTCCAGGCTTCTGGCTTGCATTACTCATGATGTATTGGCTCGGTGTAGCAAATGATTGGTTGCCAATTTCAGGCCTACACAGCCTAAACTATGACCAGTTGGATACATGGGGGAAAATTAAGGACAGTGTTAGCCATCTAATTTTGCCTGTTGTCATCCCATCAGTAACTGGATTAGCTGGTATTACCTTATTTGTGAAAAATGGAATGTTAGATGTATTGCATCAGGATTACATTACGACAGCACGTGCAAAAGGGCTCAATGAACACACAGTTGTTTACACGCATGCACTCAGGAATGCATTATTACCACTCATTACCATTGTTGGCTTGTCTATTCCTGGCTTAATTGGTGGGTCTGTTATCTCAGAGACTATATTTGCGATAGATGGTATGGGCAAACTATTTTATGATGCTGTCATGAGCAGAGACTTCCCCGTGGTGATGGGAATTCTTACGATTGGCTCAGCTCTCACTTTGGTTGGTAACTTAGTTGCCGATGTTGCTTATGCATGGGCCGATCCTCGTGTACGCCGTGGGGTAGCCAGAGACTAGTTTATGCAAAAAAATCTATTATTTAAAGCATTAGCCAACCCCCTTGCTTTGACCGGCTTTGTCATTATCATCATCATGTTCTTACTGGCGATGTTTGCGCCAATTATCGCTCCGTATGACCCCGATGCTTTCGATGTAAAAGCCATTCTGCTAAGCCCATCATGGGAACATTGGATGGGTACGGATGGTCTTGGACGTGATGTATTCAGCCGCATGCTTTACGGTGGACGTATTTCATTATTAGTTGGTATCGTCGCTGTAGGCATTTCTACAGCAATTGGTATCGTATTGGGAGCATTGGCTGGATTTTACCGTGGCTGGATAGATACAGTCATTATGCGTGCTGTCGATATCATGCTGTCGATTCCTAGTTTCTTTTTAATACTAGCGGTGATTGCCTTTCTCACACCGTCAATCTACAACGTCATGATTGTGATTGGATTAACATCATGGATGGGCGTAACCAGGCTTGTCCGTGCAGAATTTCTAAGTTTAGGTAATCGTGAGTTTATTTTAGCTTCCCGTACGCTAGGTGCGAAAGATTTCCGCTTAATTTTTGTACATTTACTCCCGAATAGCTTAACACCAATCATCGTCAGCGCTGTTCTCGGCGTAGCTGGTGCGGTGCTATTAGAGTCTGGATTAAGCTTTCTTGGGCTTGGCGTACAAGCGCCACAGGCATCATGGGGAAACATTCTTACCGATGGGAAAGATTATATTCAATTTGCTTGGTGGCTTTCGCTCTACCCTGGCACGGCCATTTTATTGACAGTGTTAGGGTATAATCTGCTTGGAGAAGGGTTACGCGACGCGCTAGACCCAAGGAGTGAATCAAGCTAAAAAGCTGATTGCGCAAAAAATTAAAACAATTTCTATTAGGATTTATTATGGGATTTTTAGCTGGGAAGAAAATATTAATCGCTGGATTACTGAGCAATCGTTCGATTGCTTATGGTATTGCCAAATCAATGAAACGTGAGGGTGCAGAACTAGCCTTTACCTACCAAATGGAAAAACATGAAAAACGCGTGGCCGACCTTGCCGCAGATTTCGATTCGAAGATTGTTTTACCATGTGATGTCGCGGAAGATGCGCAAATCGATGCGCTCTTCCCTGCTTTAGCTAAAGAGTGGGATGGTTTAGATGGTGTTGTTCATTCAATTGCATTTGTGCCAAAAAGTGCCCTGGCTGGTGACTATTTAGATGCAGTTGATCGTGAAAATTTTCGTATAGCACACGATATTAGCTCATACAGTTTCTCTGCACTGGCAAAAGCTGCCTACCCAATGATGGCAGGTCGTAATGGCAGCTTGCTAACATTAAGTTATCTTGGAGCGGAACGTACAATGCCTAATTACAACGTCATGGGCGTTGCCAAAGCAAGTCTAGAAGCAAATGTCCGCTATTTGGCGCAAAGTCTAGGTCCTAGAGGCATTCGCGTTAATGCAGTGTCTGCTGGTCCAATTAAAACACTGGCAGCCTCTGGAATCGGTGATTTTGACAAGATGATTGGTTTCAACGAGAAACACGCTGCGCTGCGCCGTAACGTAACGATCGAAGAAGTGGGAAATGCAGCCGCTTTCTTATGCAGTGATCTGGCATCTGGT
>JBFIDU010000118.1:0-5698 GCA_041603755.1 Methylophilaceae bacterium | reverse complement strand
GAATAAAGATTTTAATAAACTACGTAAACTACTAAGTTGCAATGAATACGATTTAAAAGCAGCACAAGACCTGATTAAACTTCAAAACCCGCGTCCAGGTGCTGATTTTGCACAGTTTAGCCATGATCACTTTATTCAGCACGAAGTCGTAGTCAAAAAAATAAAGGGCATATGGGTAGCATCACTAAATGATGATGTCATGCCAAAATTGCGTATCAATCAGATGTACGCAGATATTTTGAAGCGTAACCGGGAAAATTCAGGGCAATACTTACAAAGTCAAATGCAAGAAGCGCGGTGGATGATTAAAAATATTCAACAGCGCTTTTCTACTATTTTGCGAGTTTCACAAGCGATTGTTGATAGACAAAGAAACTTTTTTGAGCATGGTGAAATAGCAATGCGCCCATTAGTACTAAGGGAAATTGCCGAAGAGCTTGAGCTGCACGAATCGACCATCTCGCGTGTCACAACACATAAATATATGCTAACCCCGCGTGGTATATTTGAATTGAAATACTTTTTTGGCAGCCATGTTGCTACAGAGACAGGTGGAGAATGTTCTGCTACCGCCATACGTGCACTGATTAAACAATTGGTCGCAGAAGAGAATCCTAAAAAGCCCATGTCAGATAATCAGATTAGTGAAGTGTTGTCTAAGCAAGGCATTGTTGTGGCCAGACGTACGATTGCCAAGTACCGAGAATCTCTCAACATCCCCCCTGCTAATTTACGAAAATCTTTATAAATCTATCGAAGAGCTAGTTACATAATTCTCGCAAAGGTGTACACTAAAATTGTTCGATAGCATTACTCACCTGAATCTATCAGAGTGAATAAGATTGAACAAATTCAAAAAAAGGATCTAATTATGAATTTACAATTAACAGGACATCATTTAGAAGTAACCCCAGCATTACGGGAGTATGTAGAAACAAAATTAGGGAAAATTAGCAATCACTTTGATCATGTGATTGACATTAAAGTCACGATGCGTGTAGAAAAGCTCACTCAAAAGGTCGAAGCAACACTGCATGTGCCAGGTAATGATTTGCATGCTGAGAGTAGCGATGAAAACATGTACAGCGCTATTGATATATTAACGGACAAACTAGACCGTCAAGTACTCAAGCATAAAGAGAAAAGCAGCAATCATCACAAAGTTAACGGTGCTGTTAAACACCAAACCATCAACTAAACCATTGTTTTATCCAGCGTAAAAGCTGGCTTGCCACAAGCTATCTCTGCCGCTATCTTGAAACTTAAATGATAGCGGTAGAGATTAAACATCTTAGAAATAATTTCAATCGCAGCAAAAGAGCCAAATCGCATTTCAAAAGTGTGCGTTTTTGCAGAGAATGGTAATATGTCATTCATACCGCAGGATTAGGTTAGAACTGACAATATGCATTTGATTATCATTACTGGATTATCAGGATCAGGGAAAAGCGTCGCTTTGCGTGCTTTGGAAGACAGCGGTTTCTATTGTATTGATAATTTGCCCGCAACAATGCTACCTTTGATTTCGCATCATGTAGAGGCCGATTTATATCATCAAGTAGCAATCAGCATAGACAGTAGAAGTGCTGCGCTAGAAAGCCTACCCAGTGCAATTGATCACCTAAGAAATAGTGGCAATCAAGTTGACTTATTATTTCTAGAATCCAACGTAGAAACATTAGTAAAGCGGTTTAGTGAAACCAGGAGAAAGCATCCTCTTAGTGATGAAGAAACAACACTGGCTGAGAGTATTGCACACGAACGCGATTTGCTATCAGACCTGAGTCACCTGAGTTGCCGTATAGACACAAGTAACATTAATGCCAACACTTTGCGTAACTACGTTCGCGAACTTATTAAACAACCGCCCAATAAAATGGTGTTATTGTTCACATCGTTTGGGTTTAAAAAAGGCATCCCATTAGATGCTGATTTTGTCTTTGATGTACGTAGCTTACCAAATCCGCATTATGACAAAGTATTGCGTCCGCTCACTGGACAAGATGAACCTGTCATTACATTTTTAAGAAACACCCCCATGGCTTTAGAAATGCTGGCAGATATCCAACGGTATATCGAAAAGTGGTTATCAAGCTTTGAACAAGATAATCGCAGTTATCTAACGATTGCCATTGGCTGCACAGGCGGTCAGCACCGTTCAGTTTATTTTGTTGAAGAATT
Source organism: Methylophilaceae bacterium (assembly GCA_041603755.1). Lineage (GTDB taxonomy): Bacteria > Pseudomonadota > Gammaproteobacteria > Burkholderiales > Methylophilaceae. The sequence goes on along the minus strand of JBFIDU010000118.1, from coordinate 3,517 downwards.
AAGTCAGTACTTTAAAAAATCTGCGCACAAAGTCATTGTTAGACACCGTGAACTAAGTAACTAAGAGAAGATATGATTGGCATTTTTATTATTACGCATGACGGACTCGGCGAAAGCCTTATTGAATGCGCTAGCCATATGCTAAGCACCAGACCGGAGCAACTTGTTGCCCTCAGCGTTAAGAGCGACGACGATCCTGATGCAGTATTACTCGAAGCAAGAACAATTATGCAAGAAATCGACCATGGTGATGGCGTTATTGTACTCTCAGATATGGTAGGGGGAACACCCTGTAATATCGCTACAAAGCTTGTTGGTATCAGCAATGCAGAAGGTATCTCTGGTATTAACTTGCCCATGCTTATTGTTGCATTGAGCAATCGTGAACTGCCAATTGCCTATTGTCTTGAAAAGATAATTGCAAGCGGACGAGAAAGCATCATCCATTTTACTGAAATAGGTAGTGTGCAACATGATTAAAGAAAAAATTGAAATTATTAATAAACTAGGCTTACATGCACGCGCATCAACAAAGCTAACAAAAACAGCAAGCCAATTTAACAGTAATATCTGGATAATACGCAATGGAAAGCGCGTTGATGCAAAAAGCATTATGGGCGTGATGATGCTTGCTGCTTCTAAAGGCTCAATCATCGAATTAGAAGCAGAAGGTACCGATGAGGCGGAAGCCATAGAGGCGCTAAAACAACTGATAAACAATTATTTTGACGAGGGTGAATAATTGTCAAGCTTTAGCTTACATGGTGTAGCTGTTTCCAGTGGCATTGCGATTGGCAAAGCGCATTTGATATCCAATGCACTTCTAGAAGTTGCACACTATGAATTGCCAAAAAGTGCACTATCCAGTGAAATCACTCGCTTCACCAATGCAATTAGGACTGTAAAGCGAGATTTAGAAACTGTTCGCAAAGAGTTGCCAGATACCCTGATAGCTGATGTAGCGTCTTTCATCAATACGCAAATCGCAATCTTATTAGATCCATCACTTTCGGAAGCGCCAAAAAAAATCATTCGTAAAGAGCTTTGCAATGCTGAATGGGCAATTAAATTGCAAATGGACATCATCGTAGAGCAATTTGATGCAATTACAGATGAGTACTTACGTGAACGAAAACAAGATGTCATTCAGGTTGTTGAACGTGTTATTAAAGTGCTACTCGGGCATCCAAGTGCAAAACCTGTTAAACAAAGCAAAAACTCAAGTAATAACGGTATTATTCTTGTCGCACATGATATTTCACCTGCAGATGCTATTCAATATAAACAGAATCAATTTTCTGGATTCATCACAGATGTAGGTGGCGCGACTTCTCATACTGCTATTCTTGCACGTGGTCTTAATATTCCTTCGATCATTGCGCTACAAAAAGCACATGATTTAATTAAGGAAGATGAAACCGTCATTGTTGATGGTAGCCAAGGTGTTGTTGTTGTTAACCCAAGCAAAGAAATCCTTAGAGAGTATGAACTCAAACAACACCAGTGGTTATTAGAACAACAAAAACTTTCACTTATCAAGTCCACAAAGACAAGAACCATTGATGGTACTGACATAGACTTACTTGCCAATATCGAAAGCATAGAAGGTCTAAATGGGATAAGTGCTTCAGGGGCTATGGGTATTGGCTTATTCCGTACTGAATTTTTATTCATGAATCGAGATGAGCCTCCTGGTGAAGAAGAGCAATATCAGGCGTATAAAAAAGTTGTCCAATTAATGAAGAAAAAGCCTGTCACTATACGGACACTGGACTTAGGAGCTGACAAGCAGGCACAACTTAGTAACACAGTACTCTCCAATAACGCATTGGGTTTACGTGCGCTACGGTTATGCTTAACCGAACCACATATTTTCCACACCCAGTTAAGAGCATTGCTGCGTGCCTCTCATTACGGTCATTTAAAAATACTCATCCCAATGATTACGACATTGGCAGAACTTAGGCAAACAAAAATAATATTAGAAAGGGCGAAACAATCATTAGAAGAAGATAAAATTCCATTTGATAAGAACGTTTCTTTAGGCGGCATGATAGAAGTTCCAGCGGCCGCGATTAATGCAATTGCTTTTGCGCGAGAATTAGACTTTTTATCTATTGGCACCAACGACCTCACCCAGTATACGCTTGCAGTTGACCGTACAGATAATACAGTCGCGCACTTATATAACTCATTGCACCCTGCGGTTTTACGGTTGATATTGATGACAATAGAAGCAGGTAAAAAATTGAAAAAGCCTGTTGCTGTCTGTGGTGAAATCGCAGGAGACATCATGATGACCAAGCTGTTACTTGGTATGGGTTTACGCCAATTTTCCATGCACCCAAGTCAACTGCTGAGTGTTAAACAACAAATTCTGCAAAGTGATTTAAACAAATTAACCAAAGCAGCAAACCGTATTCTCAAGATTGATGATGTTGAGAAAGTAGAACTACAATTAAAAAAATTAACCTAGACTACTACTTGAATAAAGCGTAATTAACACCATATCTTTATTAACAACCAGGAGAGGCAACCATGGCGAATGAAGTCGAAATTATCGTTCCAAGTAGTGATGAAAAAAATATCGCTACCGTTACCCATTTAGCAGGCACTATCTTTCTATTTATCCCTGCACTTATTGTTTGGATATTAAAAAAAGATGATAGTGCCTACATAGCAGACCAAGCAAAAGAAGCACTCAATTTCCAAATTACTGTAGCGATTGCGATGTTTGCTGCCAATATTCTTATTTGGATATTAGTAGGTCTGGCATTGATTCCAATTATATGGATTGCTAATATTATTTTATCTATTCTTGCAGCAATCGCCACAAGTAAGGGTGAAACCTATCGCTACCCTGTCTGTCTACGCTTAATTAATTAACCAATGAATAAAAGGAAAAACTTTGTCCTCAAACCCACTACTGCAGTTTACTGGCTTTCCCAAGTTTAACGAAATTAAACCAGCACACGTTAGTCCAGCAATTGATCGCTTAATTACAGAAGGCAGAGCTTTAGTAGAAAAACTAGCCACCAGCAACGAAACGCCGACATGGGACAATTTTGCTCGTCTATTAGAAGATCATAGTGAAAAGCTTAATCGCGCTTGGAGTCAAGTTGGACACATGAACGCCGTGGTGAACAGTCCAGAATTGCGCGAAGTCTACAATGATAATTTAGCGAAATTAACCGATTATGGAAGCGATATATCGCAAGATGAGCGCTTATACAAGAAATTCAAAGCTATTCAGTCCAGTGCCGATTTTTCAAACCTATCACCAACACAGCAAACCATTATCAATCATGAAGTCCGTGATTTTAAATTAGGTGGCGCTGAACTACCTGCTAAAGAAAAGTTACGATTTAAAACCATTTCTGAGCAACTATCAAAACTGACGAGTAAGTTTGAAGAAAATATTATGGATTTTACGAATGACTTCAAACATGTGGTTGAAAATATTGACGCGCTTGCAGGCTTGCCTGCAGATGTCATCGAAGCAGCAGCCGTTGCTGCT
>JBFIDU010000117.1:0-5719 GCA_041603755.1 Methylophilaceae bacterium | reverse complement strand
TTTGATCGATGTGCTGTAGCAAGTTTTTGGCTTTTTCTGCCGTCATTTCATGCAATAGTTCACCACGTAGGTTTTTAACGCCCTGTGTATCCATTAAAAATATTAGTTTTTCCGCCTTTAGCGCGATTGCTGCATTGACCGCGACATCTTCTAAACTTAGGTTGAATGTTTCCCCTGTTGGCGAGTAACCCATTGGTGAAAGTAATACGAGTTCGCCGTCATCTAGACGTTTTTGAATACCGACTTTATCAATTTTTCGCACTTCACCAGTGTGTTGTAAATCCACACCATCAATCACGCCTAATGGTTTGGCGGTGACAAAGTTACCGCTGGCAACACGAATATCAGCCCCAGCCATTGGAGAATTGGCGATACCCATTGATAGTAAAGCCTCAATCTCTACGCGAACAGCACCGTTTGCTTCCTTGACTATCTCCATTGCCGCATCATCAGTAATGCGTAAACCATTATGATAGGCTGGTGTCAACTGTTCTCTGATTAAGCGTTGTTCAATTTGCGGACGTGCACCGTGAACTAAAACCAACCTTACTTCTAAGCTGGCAAGTAAGTTTAAATCATGGGATAGTGCAATAAATTGTTGTTCACTGACCACTTCGCCACCAAATGCAATCACAAATGTGCTACCACCAAAGGCATGAATGTAAGGTGCAGCGGAACGAAACCAATGCACAAAGTCTTTGGATTGCTCAGTATTTAATGGAGATACCTGTGAAGTCATTGTGGTGGCTTCACTATCGCTTTCAGCAAAAAGGCTTGCTGGTGTTGTGTGAAGGGCGTAAGCAATCTTACGAATTTGGGCTTCGGATATGCCTAGCTCGCCACGTTCAATGCGCGATAAGTTGCCTGCGTCAGCATCAATTGCTTTAGCAAGTGACTCAAGCGTCATTTTTGCCGCTTGGCGTCTAGCGCGGATAACATTACCTAAGTTCATGACGATATTTTATGTAATTAATACAAAAATGTAAAATAAATTTGTATTAATAGCAAAAATATATAACGGTCAGCTTACCAGCCAATTACATATCTTGAATGAGAACCAAGCAATAACTTGACTATTCGCGCCATAATATAAGAGAAAATGACAGCTGCGCCAAAAAGTAATAGTACACCCTCAAACCCATGCTTGAAGTCCATCATACCAGTGCTACGCATAAAGCTTAGTGCCCACTGATGAAGAAAGAAAAAAGCGAAGCTCATGTTGGCAGTGGTTTTTAAAAATGGGATATCATATTGTTGTAGGCGCATAGTGAAAGCCAACATAAAGAGTATAAGTGAGGTTTTTTGAAAAATCATCAAATCAATACCATGCCACATGAATATAGAGGCTTTGCCCATACTATCCTTTTGCCCTAATAAATACATGATGAGTGCAACGGCAATGGTGATAAAGAATAATAACAAGGCTTTACCCTCTACCCACTGATTGATTTTAATGCGCTCTGTGCTGTATATGATGCCAAATAAATAGTAGGGAAAGTAATAAATGAGACTATGAATGGGATTAATCTCCCATGATGGCCGTTGAACGAACATTGATAAAACAAACAGACTCACAGTAATAATCAATTTGGCATTGAGTGATAAAGAAATAAATCGGATAAAGACAGGAGATAAGAGGAATAATAGCATCGCAAAAGGCACATACCAGTAAGCCCAAAGGGTTCTACCAGTTAATAGATTCATGATGACTAGGCTAGTATTGCTTAGATCAGGACCGTAGAATTCATTAATGACTTTCGCCATGACTATCTCACCTCTGGTGAGGTAGAAATAGGCTATGTAGAGCAAAGACAGAGTCAGGTAAGGTAAGAACACATATTGTGTTTTGTTTTTGATAAATGACCAATAATGGTATTTAGCAAAGTAAACATGGTGGAAAAAAAAGCCAGAGATAAACACAAATAATGCCGTTCCTCCAGAGATTAAGTTTACTAATGTTGCTTCCCAGATATGGCTTCTCGGCCACGAGTTATAACAATGACCTAAGATGATAAGTAAAATAGCAAGTGCTCTAAAGTAATCAAAATAGACTAGCCGGCGATCTATCTTTGAATTATTTTGATCGAGTGACATAAGTGCCATCTAATAGTGAATTAAGAATATTGGGCATACTTTAAACTATTTATATCTTTATGCAATCAGCTACATTGCGCATATGATTCGTTAGAAGTCTCCCCAAATGCTATGCATACTTGCGATGGCAGCTAGTGCAGCGGTTTCTGTTCTTAGGATTCTTGGACCCAAAATGACAGATTGAAAGCCATTGTTGCTAGCCATTTCTATTTCATTTGTGTTAAGTCCACCTTCTGCGCCGATCAGCAGTTGAATTTCATTGTTAGGTCGCTCTAACGCTGCCATACGCGCTGCAGCAATTGGATTTAGTTGTATTCGGCATTCATTCTGATGCGGGTTTTCTGCAAGCCAATTGCTCAGTGTTATTGGCGCTGCTACATTTGGCACAAAAGCGCGGTTAGATTGTTCGCAAGCAGAATGAACGACATGTTGCCAATGAATAAGGCGCTTGGCCGCGCGTTCTTGGTTGAGTTTGACGACGCTGCGTTCTGTGGCGATAGGCTGAATATGTCTTACACCTAACTCAACAGCTTTTTGAATCGTATAGTCCATGCGGTCGCCACTAGAAATGCCTTGTAATAAGGTGATGTTTAAGGGCGATTCATTATCGATTACTTTGCTTGATTTCACTTTTGCGAGTACTTCGTTTTTTTTGACTAGCGTTAGTTCGCAACTGTAATCAAAGCCATCACCATTGAATAAGGTTGCCTCATCGCCCTCCGTCATTCGTAATACGCGTACTGCGTGAATAGCAGCTGAGTCTGGCAGTTTTACGATTGCTCCTAACGCTAATTTGTCAGGGCAGTAAAATCGGTTTTTTGACATGTGGTTGTTGATGTTCGATGGTAATATTAAGATTATAAATTGTTTATGAAATGCTCAGGAGATAAATATGGCCAGTATTAGTCCGCCTGTGTGCGATTTTGGTTGGCAAGCCCCAGACTTTAATCTTAAAAATGTCGATGGTACTACACTGTCAAAAGATCTGCTCATGGGGAAAAATGGGCTGCTTGTGATGTTTATCTGTAACCATTGCCCATATGTTAAGGCGATATTGCCTCGGCTGATTGCCGATGTTACCGAGTTAAAAATGTTAGGCGTGAATACAGTCGCGATTATGTCGAATGATCCAACTGATTACCCAGAAGATAGCTTTGAAAATATGCAGATTATTTCGAATGAAATGGATTTTCCGTTTCCGTATTTAATTGATCCTTCGCAAGAAGTGGCCAAGGCTTATGATGCTGTTTGTACGCCAGATTTTTTTGGTTTTAATAATAAAGGCGAGTTGCAGTATCGTGGTCGTTTTGACGAAAGCCGCAAGGAAACTGCGCCCAATAGTACACGTGATTTATTTAATGCAATGAAGCAAGTAGCAGAGACAGGGCAGGGACCAGAAGATCAGATACCTAGTATTGGTTGTTCGATCAAATGGATGCAATAAACTTAAGTTAAAGTATTCGCAGTAAGTAAATTAAACCAGATAGTCAATGTCCCTATACTTAATACCGTCGTCAAAAAAACTGCAGCAGCGTATAAACCGCTATCTAGCCGATAGCGTTCACAAATCACAATACCAAATATCATCGTCGGCATTGCAGCTAGAATCACGGCAGTTGTTAACGTTGGTGTCGGTAAGTCCAGAATTGATGCAGTAGTCAGAGCGGCTAGTGGTGCTATTAATAATGCAATCAAGCACACTGGTAGTAGTAAAGGTAAATATTTCAACTTAATGGTATCCCAGCGGATACTCATACCTAATGCAATCAGCATCAGCGGGACGACACCCCCACCCAGAATATCAAGTGCATTATGCATAACAGCGGGTTGTGGAATATTAGTTATATTGAGCAGTATCGCTACCAGTAATGCCCATAAAGGGGGCACTTTTAACAATGCTAGAAAGGGGTGGAGTTCTACATCGTTATCGCCAAAGCGATGTGCAATGAGAACGCCTAGGGTTAGTACTAAAGGTGTGCAAGCAAATAAATCAAATTTGAGGACGATGGCCTGTGACCAGTCACCAAGCGCTTGTGCAGTGACAGGTAAACCAAGGTAAGTGGCATTAGGGAAGGTAGCGGCAATCAATAAAGCACCTTTTTGTGGATTGCTTATCTTTAAAAAATGCACAACAAGCCACATTAAAGCAAGAGAGCTGAAGAGTGCTGAGAGTGCCGTGAGTGATACCTTAATCGAATCAATATTGAGCGGTGCTTTCCACATCACATCAAGTACCAATGCAGGCAATAAGATATAAAAAACCAAGTCTGTCAGTGCACGGCGATGCGAAAGCACAGGGATATGCGTGGGCGCGATACGTTGCCAAATTACACCGATGGCAATGATTGCAGCCATTTGTAACATTACAGTTAGCACGAGATAACCTTTATGTGAAATTGCGTAAATGTTAGCACGGCGTTAGCGATTTATCCCGTAGAGCATTTCTCTTTTTTTGCCGAAGCCTTTGGCTTTTGAAACTTGAAACCCTGTTGCTTCAAGTTGTCTGCGGACTTGTCCAGCACTGGTGAAGGTGGCAAAAGTAGTATTACTTTTTGATAGGCGAGCCATTTCAATAAACAGATGATCAGACCACATCTCGCCATTTTTAGCTGGTGCAAATCCATCCAAAAACCAAGCGTTTGCTGGCGATTCTATCTTTGGTAAGCACTCACTTACGTCGCCTATCCATAAGTCCAGTTGAATGCGATTTTGGCAAATGCTGAAACTGTTTAAACCGTCTTTGAGTGTTGTATAGGGTGTATATAACTGGGTAACAAGTTCGCCAAATACTGGCCAGCGTGAATTTGCTTTAATCAGTTCTTCGGCTTTTAGTGGATATCGCTCAATAGAAATAAAGCGGAAAGTGGCATCGCTTGGAGCATGATGTAGAAATTGTTGTGAGGCACAAAAGAAGTTAAGTCCAGTACCGAAGCCTGTTTCTATAACGGTAAATGTTGCAGATTGCAGATTCGTAAAACGTTCCACTAATTGATTGTGTTTGATAAACACATATTCTGTTTCCGCTAAACCATCATCTGATGAATAGTAGACATCACTAAAATCAAGAGAGTAGGGTTCATCATTATTCCATTTAAGATTGGCGAATTGCATCTAGATTTAATCATTAAAAGTATTAAATCGTATTGTAAAGCGGTTCGGATTAAATCACTAAATGACTGCGCGTTCTAAACCAGCCAGTCAGGCTGAGGCGCTCTCGTTGTGCTGGTAACACCTCATGCCAGAATTTGGCAGATAGAAAAAGCACAATGCGGCCTGCATTTGGTGATATATCTAGGTGATTGCTATCGTCAATATGTAACCTAAGCTCGCCACCGTGATGCGCTTGCCAGTTTTGATTGAGATAGAGCACAACACTTAATTGGCGATGTTGAATCTGATTGGCAGGTCCATGGCTGAATTGGTCAAGATGTTTTTGGTAGGCGCTACCAACTGGATAAACAGCAATGTGCGTTTCTAGCTCCTGAACATTCATAAATAATTGAGTATTAAGCAGCAAACGGAGCATTTCCATTTGTCTAAAATAGGCCATCACTGCTGGTGATCTGTCGGTTTCATCTAGCCAAGCGATATAGTCACCACGAATTTGTTGATTTTTTAAGCCAGC
>JBFIDU010000116.1:0-5762 GCA_041603755.1 Methylophilaceae bacterium | reverse complement strand
TTGATTTCCAGGGTAGCTCAAAGTCTTGCAACTGCAGTTTTCCTACCATTCTAAATTTAATTTTGCTTTGTTTTGGCTGGTGCTGAAACGAGTAAGCTAGCAACAGTTTGATTTGTTTGCTGTATTGTATCGGTTGGTGGATTCATATTTTTCTTTGCGTCCATTCTAGGTTCTGAAACAAGAGCGTGTATCATCACTGCAATAAGCGCCGCAAGCATAAATGGAAATTGCGTTGATGAGTTACCCATATTCTTCTCCTTTCAAAGAGTCGGTTAATGACAATTGTTATACTGCATAAGCTATGCCAAAACTTCAGACAGACTGCATACTTGCCAGCAATCGACCAAAGATTAGTCCTAATGGGCTAATCAAATATCCAATCTAGTCCAATATCCGATAATTTTGCGTACATTAATACGCAATAAGTCAGTGCAAGTGAACACAAACAGTGCAGCCCAAAAATTAAACTGGCAATATACCGACTTAATGTGAACGTCTTAAGAAAAATAGATGAAGCTTTTATGGCTGAGATCAGTAATGTTACTGATTTACCATCGGCTGTTTAAACGCTATTGCATGTACTTTATTTGAGGACTCAGAACGCTTTTTAACGAATTGGTGTAACGCGTTATTTGATCCATAAGCAATAGGGCCAAAAAACACATCATGAACTGTAACACTTAGAAGACCAGCTATAAAAAATGCAAAAATAATAGAAGAACTATTCACCAACAAAACCTTTTTAATTACCCTAATAAATCAGGCGCTACTTTAACATTTCTATTCGATTATTCCACTATTTTTAACAATTATTAATATTAAGTTAAGCTTCTTATTTAAAGTATTACTTTAATACTTAATAGGCCGAGATATATTGCACCTACAATCCGTATTGATTAAGATGTAAGCAACTATCTTTTATTCATTGCATCTATAATGTTACGCCAAATTTCCAAAACCATGGGTTGGCCATTTACCTTGGTTTATATCATTTTAATAGTGAGCGCTCTTTATTTTACATTCGTTGCAGCGCCAAAAGCACTTAATGCAAATGATTGGCCTTATACGCAAGGTAAAGTCGCACAGAGTGAGTTGATAGAAAGGAAAAGATCAAATAAGAATAGCGATATCGTCACCGTATACTTAGCAAAAATAAAATATCAATATGCAGTTGATGGTAAAACATATTCCAGTGTTCAAATTAGATGGGCTGACCGCAGTAAAAACAAGATAGAATCATTAATCGGAAAAGAGTTTCCAGCTGATGCTCTCGTCACAGTTTTTTATAACCCCAAAAGACCTGAAGAAGCTGTCTTGCAACAAGGATTAAGTTTAGCGCATATGCTGATAGGCCTGTTCTTATTAGTAAGTATTTGCTCAATGGCATGGGCACTTTATCGCAATGCAAATAAAAGACGGTCACTTTGAAGAAGGTAAAAGTAACAGTCGCTTTTTATTCTCCATTTAGTCTACCGCAATATCTTTGAATTATTTGCATTTTAACCTGTAGCAACCTTTTTCACTTTTCAGACTCGTATATAGAAGTTTTTACACGTCATGAAAGTATCATCCAATGAAATTATTCTTTTTAATTACATTGCTAGCAAGCAGTGTTATCAGTTTTACGGCACTTGCAGATACATTGGTATTCAAACAATACCTAAGTACGCCTTATCCGCAAGTGAGAGTTAGCTTACTCAACGAAGGTTGGAAACCTGTCTCGAATAAAAATATCCGAGACACAAGTTTATACGCACAAACTATTTATGAAAATGGCTATGAAGAAGTGACCGATTGTATTTCTATGGAAAGAGATCAGTGTCAATTTATATTGGCTAAAGGCAAAGAACACATTTTGATTACTACAAAAGAAAAGTCATTAAATGTCGAATCTATTGAATTGAAGCATTGATTTGACTGATCAGCCCTCAATTTCCTGCAACTTTCTTTGACTTTAAAGCGAAAGCAATGCTAATAATCAAAGGTGTATATCAAACATATTAAGATTAAGCTTCAGGTTACTGAGTATTTAGGCTGAATAGTAGTTTTGGAAATTCAGAGAATAATGATTAATGCATATTTACATATTGACTAAATTTTAACTTCTTGGATGCTATATAGAGAGCTTCGCAACATCATACTAATGAATTAGCAGTCTAATTTAGTCTATTGACTTAGTTAGCTCGCTAATTATAATTAAATCCATGTTAGAGTTAAAAGATATACCTGATAGTCAAATTCTCAAAAAATTTGCAGATCGATATGATGACTTGAACCCCCTGTTGGTCATTCAATTCTTAACTATTCTTCGAATAGGCACCGACCTCACAGAAGTGCTAAATAATTTTCTAGAGAAATATGGCTTACTACAAGGCAGATGGTGGGTACTTATTTTACTGATGCGTGAGGATGATTTAACTTCAACACCCTCTCAGCTAGCTGCTAAGGCAGGCGTCAGTAAAGCTACGATGAATGGTTTAGTAAATCGATTACTAAAAGATGGTTTAATTTCTCGTATTAATTCTGAAGTAGATGGCAGAAGCTACCTGGTGAAATTAAACAGCTTGGGGCAAGCTAAATTAGATGATGTGATGCCAGCTTATTATCGAAGAGTTAACAAACTCATGCATAGCATTAATGATGCCGATAGAGATCAGATGATAGAGCAATTAATGGTCCTAAAACAAAATTGCAATGTATTTGAAAGCTAAATCAATTTAGCAGCTTTAAACATATTGAAATGTAACCAGTGCATTGCTGGATGCATCTTTCAAACAAAAAAACGGACAATTGTCCGTTTTTTGTTAAAGCTAAACTTAATCAAACTGATAGTCGATATGTGGTCTTTTACTTCTAAACTGTCTATTTAAACGTTTTGATGCTTGAGCTTCTTTTGCCTCTTGCTCCTCAATATAGGCAGTACCTTCCCACGCATCATCAGCCTTATAGCGGTCTTTGTTATGAACTGCTGGATTACGGTATCCGCGACGACTATTAAATTTTAGTCTAGTTGCATTGTTTGTACTCTCTGTAACAGATTCAGCGTCTGCAATATATAGACCCTGCGGTTGCTCAGCATGAGCAGAAAAATTGACTGAAGCGCCTAAAAGTAAAGCAGCTAATATTGATAATGTTTTCATCTTTCGTTCTCCTTTAAATTCATATTTACTGTTGTATTTATGAAGCACTTATTCTTTGTTGCTTCATCATGGTTAGTATTATGTATTTAAATCTGCAACAAAAAGTCTGCTTGTACACCTAGTGCAGTATATGCTAATCAGCATATACTAAATTGCATACAGCTTGAAGATCCTTTCTTAATATTAAAGCTGATTTTCATTTATTGAGCCATATTCCAGACATGCGTGCGAGCTAACCATTTTCCTTCAGAATCAGGCTCCAGTATACTTGTCGTAATACCTCCAAATGTAGGTACTTCACCGTTAGTTTCCGCTCCTTGTGCACTCCATTTAGCAACCTGATAGATTAATTTACCAGAGCTCCCTACCTCAATAACTTCTAAACTATGATTATGTACGCCACTTTCAACAAACCCTTTGAATAAATTTTCAATCTCAGCACGTCCTACAAGCGTTTTTCCATTTCCGGGAGATAACGTGGCATTTTCAGTATAAAGTGCCGCCAAATCCTTAATATTGCCGCTGTTTAGCGCTTCATTCCATTCAACGTTAACAGCTTCAATTATCGCTTTAGGATTATCGTTGAGCGTTTCAGTTTGTTGAGTACATGCGATGACCGATAACGATGTAACAAAACTAATTAATAATGCTGGTAATAATTTATTCATTTAACTTACTCCATGTTGTGGTTTTCTGTATGAGTTGCTTGGCATTAATGCAGTGAATTTTATTTTTGCTTTTTGTATTTCGTTTAACTGAATCAATTGACATTTTAGTTAGCTGGCTAACTATTGTCAACAAGCGCATCTTGGCATTGCATTTTATTGCAGCAATCTTGGTTTGTTTTCATTAAAGTCAAACTAGATTTATAATCTGCGTAAGCGAGAACCTTCAAACCGAAGCCCTCTCAAACCAAATTTCAATTTGCAATAAAAAAGCCGCTAATGCGGCTTTTTTATTGGCTAATTAACGTTATGCCAACCCCACCTCAACCAAATTATCACTAAAGCTAGCAGAGTGACCCATGTCACCAAACTCGGCCAGACTAATTGAGTTAACAGTACCCTTATTCAACTGTCTCCAATAGCCTAGCGATGCAACAACAATACCCGCATTGACATCTTCCGTAATAATGGCTTTACCTTCAAAAGCACCACGGTCGTTGAACACTTTAACTGTGTCACCATTCTTCACATTACGTGCACTTGCATCAAGCGCATTAATCATCACAAACTGTTCTCCTTGCGCCTTTTGCTGGCTATCCATATTGGCATAGCATGAGTTTAAGAAGGCATGGCTCTTGGGTGAAATAATACTTAATGGATACTTTGCAGCTAACTCAGGATTGGTGTCGGGCGATTCACGTGATTCAACATAATCTGGTAATGGGTCGATATCCTCACCCGGTTGAAAACCTTCATACATTTGGCGGAATGGCCCTGCTACAAAGTTTTTGGCACCATCGACTTTAAAATGACATTTGCCTGTTGGTGTCGGGAAGTTACCTTTTGCGTGACGAGCGCGTACATCTTTATCACCAAAGTCTTTTAACCGAGCAAACCCATGCTGGCGTAAATAATCTAGATCAATACCTTCACATGTAGGTGCATTCCAGTCGACATAGTTCTCAAGACACTCGCTATCGCTCCATTTAAAGTTATCTTCTTCAAAACCCATTAATTTAGCAAGGCGCCTAAATATTTCCTGGTTAGGTAGTGCTTCACCAGGTGGGTCGATACATTTCTCGTTGTAAGTAAGATATAGATGCCCCCATGAAAGCACCATATCCTCCATCTCAGCTCCCATAGCAGCTGGCAACACAATATCAGCATAAGCTGCGGTATCGGATATAAAGTGGTCTGCAACGATAGTAAATAAATCTTCTCGCTCTAATCCTTTTGCAATCTTATCGGTTTCTGGCGCTTGTGTGAGTGGGTTGGTATTCCACACCATGACCGATTTAATTGGTGTTTTTAGATTCAACTCGCCTAGTAAGGCACGACCAAATTGCAAGTTGTTCACAACCTGTGTACCTTCAGGAATTAAATCTGGACGGCAAATTACATCAAATTTATATGGGTGTTCCCATACTGGGAATTGTAATGCCCCACCACCAACATGCCGCCAAGCACCTATCAGTGCTGGCAAACAAGTCACAGCACGAATCGCTTGGCTACCGCCGTAATTACGTTCTAATGCAACACCTAAACGAATAGCTGCAGGTGCAGTTGTGGCATATTCACGTGCAAATTGACGGATATCAGCTGCTGGGACCCCAGTTATTTTTTCCGCCCACTCTGGTGTACGTGTCTTTGCGCGTGCAGCCAAGTCTGCATAACCTTCTGTATATTGATCAATATAATCTTGATCTTGTAGTCCTTCTTCAATAATCACATGCATCATCGCCATTGCTAATGCGCCATCAGTTCCAGGCTTCGGTGCAATATGCCAATCTGCCTCTTTTGCTGTTTTTGAGGCGTATGAGTCCACTACGACCACTTTGGCACCACGCTTTTGCGCTTCATGCACAATGTGCCAGTGATGTAGATTAGTACTCACAGAATTACAGGCCCAAATCACAATATAGTTTGAATGCGCAAAACTTTCTGGATCCACACCTGC
>JBFIDU010000115.1:0-5790 GCA_041603755.1 Methylophilaceae bacterium | reverse complement strand
GAGGGAAGCATTTATTTGGTGGATCCAATGCATAACTTGATGATGTCTTATTCTGGCGAGGTCGAACCTAAAGGCTTACGCAAAGATATGATGAAACTATTAAAAAATTCTTGGGGTGGATAAAGTGTTTAAGAAGCTAGCTTATATTGCAACAATTTTAACGTTATGCGTTGTAGTTTTAGGCGCATATGTGCGCTTATCAGATGCAGGGCTAGGTTGTCCTGATTGGCCTGGTTGTTATGGGACATTAACTGTGCCACAAAGTAATGAAGCGCTGGCGCATGCGCATGCAACTTACCCAGAGTCACCAGTAGAACATGCTAAAGCCTGGAAAGAAATGATACACCGTTATCTAGCGGGTATTTTAGGCTTGTTAGTGTTGGCATTGTTTATACAGGCATGGCGAGAAAGAAATCAGATCAAGGTTTCACCTTGGTTGCCAACAGCATTACTTGGTATCGTAGGTTTTCAAGCAATGCTTGGGATGTGGACAGTTACCATGTTACTTAAGCCAGCCATTGTTACCATGCATTTGATGGGTGGCATGACGACTTTGGCCATATTAACGTGGACTGCGCATCGACACTGGGGTGTGTCTTCTGCAAACTATCTCACTTCAACAGCTGCAAGATTTTTTACAAGATTTGCCATTGTGATTTTATTTATGCAAATCTTTTTAGGTGGTTGGACCAGCACGAATTACGCTGCCTTGGCTTGCACAGATTTCCCGACTTGTCATGGCGCCTGGGTGCCAGAGATGGATTTCAGTAATGCATTCCATTGGTTTCGAGAGCTTGGTGAGAATAGGGTGGGAGAGCCACTAGGTTTGCCAGCGTATGTCGCTATTCAATGGATACATCGCATTGGTGCGTTGGTTACTTTCATCTATCTAGGTTTGCTGGGTATTCGCTTGATGAAACAACCAAACTTAAAAGGCTTTGCTGTAGTGATGTTGCTGCTACTTGTGACACAAATTGGTTTAGGTGTAGCTAATTTAGTATTACATTTGCCAATCGTACTTGCAGTTGCGCATAACATGGTTGCCGCATTACTCTTGATGACTGTGATTATGATAAACTCCAAGATTACAGAGTTAGATCGCTAGTACTAACGCAAGGTATTTAATTTAAAGGTTAACCAATGAGTGCAACTACAGGGATGAACCCGTTTGGGACAAAGGCTGATATTAATAGCTTCTTCACCTTATGCAAGCCACGAGTGACAGCGTTAATTGTCTTTACCGCAATCATCGGTATGTTTCTCGCTACACCAGGCATGGTGCCACTGCAAATTTTGATTCCAGCAACAATTGGTATTGCGATGGCCTCAGGTGCAGCAGCTGCATTTAACCACTTGGTCGAACAAAAGATTGACGCAAAGATGGCGCGTACAAGAGCCCGCCCATTGCCCACGGGCCAAGTGAATTCAAAGCAGACTTTTATATTCGCGAGCGTAGTTGCTTTAATTGGCTTGGCAATTTTGTACTACTTTGTGAATCCGCTGACCATGATCCTGACTTTTGCGACCTTTGTTGGCTACGCGGTGATTTATACAATTTTCTTAAAGCCAGCAACACCACTTAATATCGTGATCGGTGGTTTATCTGGCGCAATGCCACCAGCGTTAGGCTGGGCAGCAGTGACTGGGACTGTCTCGGCAGAGGCCTGGTTGTTAGTGTTAATTATTTTTGCATGGACACCACCACATTTCTGGGCATTGGCACTTTATAGACGGGATGAATATGCAAAATCAGGTTTGCCAATGCTGCCAGTGACGCATGGTGAAATGTTTACCAGACTGCATATTTTGCTGTACACCATTATTCTGGTTGCAGTTACTTTGATTCCTTTTGCGATGCGAATGAGTGGTATGATTTATCTCATATCAACAATAATATTAAACGGTATATTCGTTTATTATGCAGTTAAACTGTACAGACAATATTCTGATGCATTATCTAAAACGACATTTAAGTATTCTATTTTGTATTTGATGTTGATATTTTTAGCATTAGTTATTGATCATTATCTGTTAATCTTGCCGTACTAATTAAAGACTTATAAGAAACCAGAATGCATAAAGGGCACATAGTGCCCTTTTTTAATTCCCTTAACAGAGGGCTAAAATTTGTATTGTCCACCCAACCAGTACATTGGGTTATGATCCTTGGTGTCAGATGTTGGGTCGCCGCCAGCACCTTGCCAAGCGACACTACCGTCTACAGCCCAATGCGCAGAGTCGTATCGTAAGCCTAACCCTGTGCCTGATATGCTGCGACGGTTTTTACTCGTATCAAAGCGGTCATGATTAATTCTCACACTACCGGCATCGTAAAAAGCATAAGGCGTAAATTGCTTCAGTGCATAGCGTAGCTCCAATCGAGCAAGATAGCCTTCATCACCAAAACCTTCACCACTTGGGTAGGCGCGAACGCCATTAATACCACCTAAACCAAATTTTTCGGATGAATCTAAATTATCTAATGCAGCCTGTGCGGCTAGCGAACCATAAAAAGAGAAATTAGCAGGTAATGCCTGAATTCGGGCTATATCCAGATTGAATTTATCAAAGCTACCTTCTGTTTTCGCTGTTATACGGTCTTGTGCTGAAAGTGTACTATCCAGACTTAAATCGCCATGCGTCCATGATACGGCACCATAAGTAACGCCTCCACCCCAAAGCTGATCTTGTAAATCGAAATTTAAGCTAATGGGAATGCTATTACTATGTTTGTTGGTACTTGAATTAACTGCATCTTGACGATCGTTAAGTTTTTTATACTGATATGTTGCTGCAATAATGATATTTGCTGCTTGGGAGCGAAGCAGTGGGTAGCTGAGTTCTGCCGTTGTTATTTTGGCTGTGCCGTTAGCATCGAGCGGTTTAAAATCCTTACCCAGCTCGTAATATGTATGGGCATAGCCAAGTCTGGCGCGTAAACCAGAGCCGCCAACAGGAAGGCTATAGCTTAGCGCCCCTGACCATAAGTCTTCTTCCGTATATAAGGTGTTAAGCAAAAATTGGTCGCCAAATAAAAATTGACTATTAGCGAATAAATTCGCATGTACACGTGCTCGTCCAGTAAATCGGTTACCAAAATTATCTACACCAATTTGTCCGCCGTATTTTGGCTCACGGATTAAGTTCACTTCTAAGTTTGCTGTACCAACTTCATCGCCTGGACTCATGAGGGGTGATATTGAAAAGCCTGGTTGGTCGGACAGGATTAACATTGCCCGTTCGAGTTTTTTATTTTCAATCACATCACCTTGTTTAAGGTCGTTCAGAAATTTTTGACCGCCATTAACCAGTTTGTCATCACCAAATACTTTAATAGAACCGTTATAGCGACCTTCAATAACTTCAATCTTTACAAGACCATCCTCCATGGCTTGTGCGGGAATAATCGCGCGCGCAAATGGATAACCTTGGTTACGGTAATAAGTAGTAATTTGATTAGCAAGTTGCTTTAACCCCGCTAAGTCATAAGATTTACCGGTTATATCACCTAACACATTTAGGAGTGTTTCATTATCAAAAACAGTGTTACCTTCGATCAAAACTTTTTTAACCACTACTTTGACACCACCAGCCTCGCTTGTGCTGACATCTGGAGCTTTAATGTTGATGTCTACACTGGGTTTTGGTGGAGTAGGCGGAGGCGCAATTTCTTGTATCGTACGGCCAGCATCTGGTTGAATTGCTCCGCCTGCAAAAGCCATTGATGGTAAGAAGAAAACAGCGCTTGCTAACGTTAAAAGCGCTGTACGGATTGATTTTTGAAGGTTCATGTTTCGTTACGCATTCTGGTTTATGTTTATGTTACGCGTAAGATTACGCTTGCAAAGCTTTTTTACAGGATTTAAAAAGCGATTGCAAGCGTCATGTGTTTTTATAGTTAATTACTCAGGTAAGTTGATGCCGTCACCTAGGTAATTAATGACGATTTCATTACCATTTTCTGCATTACCCTCGTCTTCATTACCACCAGCTGCAGTAGGCGCATCTTCAATACTTTGAATTTTAAGACTCGTTTGAGATGCAGCTAACTGACGTCCAAATAGTGATCTCTGTGCATCAGTTTTGGCATTAGTCGTATCATCATTAGGTGCTCCAGCAACAGGTGCTCCAGCAACAGGTGCTTTTGGTGGGTTAGCTAGCGCATCAGCTTTAGCACGTGCAGCTTTTGCTTTAGTTCCGGCTGCTGCTTTCGCTGCTTTCGCTGCAGAAATCTTAGTAGCCGCTTTATTCTCGGCATTAGCAATTAATTTATTAGCTTTTTCTGAAACTGTAGCAATGTTATCTTTTTTGTCCTGCGCTATTTTTTCTTTTTTATCAGCATTTTCTGCTGCTTTTGTTGCAGCCGCAGCTTTCTTGCTGTTAGTTGGATCCTTGCTTGCTATTTCAGCTTTCGCTTCAGCATTTGCTCTTGCTTTTTCGGCTGCTAATTCAGCTTTTTCTGCAGCTTTCTCAGCATTTTCGATCATTTTTTGTGCTTTAGCTTTTGCATTATTAACAGGTTGTTCTGCTTTTTCCAATGATGATTGTGCTGCAATAACTGCTTTTTCAGCATTCTCAGCAATAGTATTCATTGCGGATAATGTAATGATTGCATTGTTTGTGTATTCTACTTTGGCAGCATCAATTGTGATGCTACCCTCATCACCACCATTCTGGGCACCAACATCCAGTTTGCCACCAACAATAATACGATCATTTGTATCATCACCTAGTAGATGAATTTCACCTTTTTCGCCTGTTGATAGGGTTTTTGCCTCGATGATACCAGTGTTGTTAATGACGGTCGTGGTAATTGCATTTGCGGCACTAGCAGTAAAATAAACTACACCACCATCTGCTCTCACGGCGCCACCATTTTCGATGAGTGCATCCACCGCACTTTTTGTCACTTGCACTTTAACAGGACCGCCAAAATCCAGTGTCACGCGGGAACCAGCAGCAAAAGACACATTACCTCTATTGGCAACAATTGTTCCCTCATTTTTTACTTTCGCAGCAATCAGCATAACAGCGCCACCATCAAAAGCAGTGATGTTGCCTTGATTAATTACAGCATTGCTGCTTGTACCACTAACGGTGTAGTTGCCATTAATAAAGTTTTTATTTGAAATGTTTAACGTTGAGGCAATCAATCCACCAACATTCACTTGTGCTGTAGGTGTAAATAAAATGCCATTAGGATTAACTAGTGCAACATAGCCGTTTGCATTGATTTTTCCTTGAATAACCGAAACATCACTACCAAGTACTCGGTTTAATGCCACTGAATAACTGTTTGGTTGCACAAAATTAACAGTACTATCTGAACCAACATTAAATGTTTTCCAGTTAATTGCCATTAGATCGGTATTTTGGTTAATGGTCATGACATTGCCTGATTGGCTGATACTACCAGTACCGACAACTACTTTGCCATTAGTCGGCAATTCTGAACCTGCTGCAACAGAATGGCTGCTGAGAGTAAAAAGTGCTAATAAAGTGGCGGCTTTGAGTTGATTAAAGTAGATTGTTTTATCTCTTCTCATTTGACATACCTATTTTGTTTGTATCGATACTAGTAGTAATGCAAAAAGTATACCTACAAACAGTTATAATTAACTCATTGATTTTGTTGTATTAAATATATTCTTTAAGAATAAGTATTGGTGATATCGACGATATTTCAACATTGGTGTTGAGTATACAAATCTATAAAGATGAGTAGCTCATAATTATTGGTGCGCCCGGCGGGAGTCGAACCCACGACCTTTGGCTTCGGAAACCAACACT
>JBFIDU010000114.1:0-5796 GCA_041603755.1 Methylophilaceae bacterium | reverse complement strand
GGTGGCTCTGGCAAGCGGTTTGCACCGTAAGATGCAAGTCGCAATTTTGCTTCTTGCTCAGTCAAGCCAGAAACCGAAACATTCAGTTCTTCGAGCACCGTTTCAATAGATTTGCTATGGCTTCTGAGCAAAACTTCTTTAGTTTTAGTTTGCTGCATTACGAATCCCTATTAATAGGCTTTTACAGGAGAAATGAATCCATTTGGCTTCAATGCTATTAAGGAACAATTTATTTTTTGCAGTATATTCTCTGCCGTATTACCGATGATAAATCCAGGAATACCAGTACGTGCAAGTGTTCCCATGACTAAAATGTCAATTTTTTTATTTTCAATCATTTGGGGAATAACCTGATCTGGCCTACCCCTCTCGTGGTGCAAATGCATTTTTTCTGCGACTCCAGATTGTCTAAGCAACCTTTCCAGAGCGGTGAAATGAAGCGTTCGTGCTTCTGTCACATTTCGTTGCATTTCATCTCTCTCTATGTCAATCCAAGGAGCGTATTGTAGAGAATCCTCTAATGGAAAATCCCAACAGGAGATAAGATGCAGTTCTGCATTAAATGTATCTGCCAAAGAACTGGAAAGCGCTAATAGTCGCAAGCTAAGGTCGTGACTTTCTGAGGCAGAATCTTCTGGGTCGATTGCAACTGCAATACGAGTATTCTGTTTTGGTTTGCTTGGACGAGACAGCCATACTGGGCATGGAGACTTACGTAGCAGTTCCATATCAATTGCTTTAAAACCTGCGACATCATCCTTTACCTCTGTTTCTTTGATAATCAAATCATGACTGTTTCTAATCACTTGACGGATAATGCTGTCCGCAGGTTTATTATCACTGGCTACTTCAATTTGTAAGGAAATCTCTTTAGCATCCACATTCATTTGATTGAGAATCACTTGAATGGATTCTTTCAACTGACTAATGTGAAATGATTCATAGCCTTTCATATAATCAGCCATTTTTGCAGGAAGCTCTGGGATGACGATAAATGCTTTTAGCTTTGACTTGTTATTATGTGCTAGCCTGAGTGACTGCTTCAATGCTTCAGTCTCATTGGAAATGCCATTACTAACAAATAATATATTATGAAAATGTTGCATGTTCTATCCTCTTAATACAACCGTTTTAATGTAAACAAAACATCATTCAGAAACATTGATATTTGTGTTAACTGCTAATAATTTTAAGCATAATCAATCTACATGTGATGTTAGATTCAGCTACAACTTTATACTCATCACTAAAGTCTGCACTGAACAATATACCTCTATTCTAGGAACATCTATCTAACACGCATTGACTACGGTCAATACTCCACCTTATAAAGTCACTAGTTATCACATCATTAATTTGAAATCACGTTGAAATTTAAGACATTTCGTGATGATGCAAAGCACAAATTGTTGCTGTTCAACCTCAAAAGTTTAGTTTTACTTTTCCTGTGAGTCTTGCCCTATAATAAGTTCAGCTGCTTCAAGCGCCGCGTCTGAAAATGGCACTAATACTAAATCAGCACCAGCTTGTTTGAATGCGGCAACCTCTGCGCGGTCGTGAGCAGTGACAGCTATCTTACCTGTATAAGCTAGATTTCGTAAGCTATGTATAAGCAGCATATTGACGTGATTATCTCGTGCTGTACTTACCACCCACTCAGTTTGAGCAAGTGGTAAAGAAGCAATAAACTCTGGATCTTCAGCATCTCCGTAAATCACCTGATATCCCATTGATCCACCAGTGGTAGCTTTATCAGGATTGAAATCGACAGTTAAAACATGACTTCCCATATCACGCAAAGCTTGGGCAATGCATGAACCATAACGCCCTAAACCAAATAAAATAATTTGCGGTTCAGTAGTTCCGACCACACTTTTTTCATCTGTCTCTCTATATGAATGTTTGCGTTCAAATACACCTAACCATGGTGACAACCAACTATATAATAGATGAGAGTAGAGAATCATGTAGGTTGATACGCTAATCGTAATTAAACCTACTAGAGTAATTAGGCCCATCGTTTCAGAATTAATGTGGCCCAGACTCAATCCTAATGCTCCCAAAATCAGAGAAAACTCACTAATTTGTGCGACAGTTAGTCCCGATAAAAACCCAGTACGTTTCCTGTAACCAAGTATACCCATGATAACCATGACTATTACTGGGTTACCGATTAATACAAACAGGGAAAGCACAATCGCCTCGAATAACTGAGAGCCAAGCAGCGCAAGATTTAAACCCGCACCTAAATCAATAAAGAAGAACAGCAATAGGAAATCTCGCAGACTAACAAGCCTTGCTCCCAACGCATCCCGATAAATTGTGGAAGCAAGCGACACCCCAGCGAGAAAAGCGCCTACTTCTTTACTAAACCCCAGCATATCACCCAATGTAGCTAGCGCTACAGCCCAAGCGATTCCGAATAATACTAATAACTCTTGTGACTGAGAGATAAGCTTAAGCAACCTTGGCAATATATATCGCATAATGAAAGCAACAGCAGCCAGAAATGCAATACCTTTGACTAGCGTAACAAATATTTCCTCGCTTGCGGATGAATCGTTTGAGCCTGCCATTGCATTCAGAACTATCATAGCGATAACAACTACTAAGTCTTGCACTATCAAAAAACCTAACGCTATTCGACCATGCAATGAGTCGACTTCTCGCTTATCAGAAAGTAGTTTTACAATAATAATGGTACTTGAGAAGGTCAACGCAACTGCAACATATATAGCTGTAATAACATTCATGCCTAGCGCGATTGCAATAAGATAGCCAAAAATGCTAGTAAATGCGACTTGACCAAGTCCAGTTGCAAGCGCTACTACACCCATTGTCCGTATGATATGTAAATCTAACTTGAGACCAACGACAAACAACAACAATGTGATACCAAGTTTGGCAAGCAAATCAACCTGATTATTCGCACTTACCCAACCTAGAACAGAGGGACCGACCAAAATTCCTACAGCAAGGAATGCAACAATCAATGGTTGGCGTAATCGAACCCCGATTGCGCCAACAGTAGCTGCCAATATGAGCAGTGCAGCTATTTCTGTGAAAAAGTTCGGGAACATACTCAACTTTCGAACCTCTACTTTGATTAAGTCATATTAATGATTTTAGTTCCTTTGTCTAATATCACCAACTGTTGAGCACTAGGCTTGGTTGCTGATATGCTGATTATTGATTCATATCAGCATTGAATAAACACAAAAAAATATTGTAGGTAAATAAGATATTATTCTTACTTAAATGGACTAATTAGATCTACTTAATAAGACTTCAAACTCTTGAATGGGTATCGGTTTACTAAACAAATAACCTTGTAGTACGGGGCAACCATGTTGCTCTAAAAATTGGCGTTGTAACTCTGTCTCAACCCCTTCTGCTATCACCTCCATACCCAAATTCTTTGCCATACCGATAATGGTTTGAACGATAACGTCGCTACGTTCAGTTCCTATGTTTCTGGTAAATGACTGATCAATTTTGATTTGGTCAAAAGGCAGTAATGTGAGATACGACAAGGACGAATAACCTGTACCAAAATCATCTAATGAAAACCTCACCCCCGTTTTTCGAAGCGCTTTCATTTTAACCAGTGTATCGTCTATATCATCAAGAACAATGCTTTCTGTTAATTCGAATTCTATTTTGTCGGGATCGATTTTATATTGCTCAATGGTTTTGTTTACTAACCTAACAAAGTTAGACTGATGAAACTGCAGTGCGCTTACATTGATGGCAAGTTTTAGTAGTCTTGTATTGATATCCTTTTCCCATTTTTTTAATTGCGTACATGCTGCATCAAGCACCCATTGACCGATAGGGAGTATCAACCCAGTTTCTTCCGCAAGAGGGATAAATTCCGCTGGAGATATCAACTTGCCATTTGGATGTTGCCAACGGATTAATACTTCAGCTGCAACAATTTGATGGTTATGGTATACCTGCGGTTGGTAATACAATACAAACTGTTGCTCCGTAATTGCACGATGGAGATCATTCTCCATAATTGATCTGAGCTCTAATTTAGACTGCGTTTCCGGATCATAAAATCGCAATTTATTTCTACCCGCATTTTTTGCTTGATACATGGCAGTGTCTGAACGTTTTAATAGTTCGTCAACTGATAACCCACTTTGACCATATAAGCTGATACCTATACTAACCGAGCTATGGTGTTTGTATTTTTTTAATAAATAAGGGCTGTTTATCACCTTAAGAATTTTTTCACCTATGTCTTCACTAATTTTTGAAGCTACGGCTATGTCAGGCCCTAAATTTTCGAGTACTACAACAAACTCATCTCCACCAAGCCTTGCAACAAAATCCGACTCTCTTAAACACTTTTGCAGTCTCTTTGCAACTTCTATCAATAACAGGTCGCCTATATTGTGGCCTTTGGTATCATTCAAAATTTTAAAATTATCTAAGTCTAAAAATAACAACGCGCCATAATTTTGATCGCTTTTATTACTGACTAATATCTTATAAAGATGCTCGTATAGCAACCTCCTGTTGGGTAGGCCAGTTAGAGAGTCATAAAAGGCCAGAGAATGAATTTTGGCCTCATCTTGCTTAAATTGCGTAAGATCAGAGAAAGTAGTGACATAATTAATCACATTACCACTATCATTAGTGACTGATTTGATATTGAGCCATGCAGGGAAAATTTCACCGTTTTTTCGACGATGCATAACTTCACCATGCCAATATCCATCGTCTTCTAACGTATCTAAAACATCGTCATATAAACTATCTTCTTGAAAATCCGCTTTAAGATTTGAAAGCTTCTCGCCAATAATCTCGCTTGGTTTATAACCAGTTATTTTTGAAAAAGCATGATTTACTCGTAATATTATTTTGTTAGCATCGCTGATTGCTATTCCTTCTTGCGATTCAAATGCAATAGCTGCTATGCGTAACTGCTCTTCTGCATATTTTAGCTCTGAAATATCTATACCTATACCAACCAGACAGTCCTTGTCGTTAAATCTCAGTTTTCGTCCTGTGAAGTAATATGGCGTGGTACGTCCATTTTTAGATAAAAAGTTTGCCTCTACAAATGAGCTGCCTTTTACAAAAACTTCTTGGATTCTGTCAGCTAGCAACTGCTTTTCTTCATCCAAAAAGAAATCTAAGGGGTGCATTTTTGCTACCTCTTCTGCAGAATAGCCAGAAACAATTTCAAAATTTCGATTCCATCTCAAGAAGCGCTGACTGTCATCATAGAAATACAGGATGCCAGGTAAACTTTCTATCATCATTTCCGAAAAGTTTCGTTCACTAATTGCTTTAGCTGTAACCTCCTCAACCTGTGCTTCTTTTTGCTGACGCAAATTATCAATCGCATTTAACTTTCTCGCACTAAACCAACTGATAACAAAAAAGAGTAGCGCATACGTCGTTGCAAATATTGACGGGCCAATTTCTAAGCCAAACCAAGAAAGTTCTTGTAAATTAAGTCTAATCCAACCAACTAGATATGGAAGAATTAGTAAAGCTGGTAATACTTTTCTGATGATTGCGCTGCCATGCTGATTGCCAGTCATCACTTTCATCAACCCTTGATCAGCTCGGGCAAATAGGAGAGCTAATCCAAATAAAACAAACAAGAGTGCTGACTTAAACGAAATTGTGGAGTACCCAGGTAGGCTGTATAGTTGATCGATATTAAAAAAATAACCTGAAAGTGCTGTCAGTCCAATCCAAATACCAATGACAGTTAACACCTGCCCAATCAGTATGCTTCGATTTGAATTGAGATAGATTAACCACATGGCTATG